>JBFRWL010000259.1:0-4562 GCA_051439565.1 Prochloraceae cyanobacterium | reverse complement strand
TTACATAGCTTGTTACAGTCGAGTGATGAACTGTCAATTCTACGTCGTGCTTTGGGAGATATTCAAACAGGAGTAATTGATACTTATCATTTATGTCACCAACTTAGCGATCCAATAACAGTAGCGATTTTTGACGAAATCAAACAGGACTTATGCCAATACGAGAAAAAATTAGCACACTTGTATAAGTCTCATTTCGGAGAAAACCTGAAACCTCCTCTGCCTACTACTATTGCTGCTGTTAGTTAATTGACCAAGGTCTTTTAGCCAGGTAATTAGGTAATATGTTCTATTGCCTTTCTTCAATTAATGTCATTACACCTCAAAATCGATGATGAAATCAACTATCAAACTGCACGGAATCGAGCTACTTGACTGCGCTCAAGCCAATGCTAAATCAGGGTTATCTACTACCGCCAAGCAATGTGGCTATGGAAATAATCTTCTAGCTTTTCAAAAGGAGTTGCAAAAAGCTGGCAGTGAAATTGGTCTTCAAATTAGTAGTTTACAAGATTTGATTTTAGAGACCAAACAAATTGTTCAAGGAAAAGATTTTTCACCTGATACTTCAGAGCAGATTTGAAAGTTAATATTACATAACCGATAAATTGGCTCGATCAATTAGCCAAGAGTAGATGGGAGCGTAGCTAGTTCTTTAACCCAGGTTCGATTTTCACGGTTTGGCTCAGTTCTTGCCTAACTCCTTCTCCCATTTGTTTTAAGCTCCCGACTATCTGTTGAGCCAGAAACTTCTCGCTCAATTGAGCAATTTCACTTCTGAGGAACCAGGGAATTGAGCATAGTTTCTGGGAGTTAATCTTCAACTCTCCTCGATGCTCCACTAAAGTTTTGTTTCCTTCGGCTCTAAAACGATCCGACCCAGAACTGACAACGGCTTCGGTGAAAGTATGGCTTTGAATTTGCCATCTAACTGTTAAGTCAGATTCATTCCAGGTTTGAGACTCAGTCCAAGAGAACAAATTTTCTCCCACTACTGCTCTGAGTGGAGCGGGAATTTGAGCATTACTATGCCATTCGTTGATACAGTTAACTCGCCCTTTTTCTTGACGACGGGATTTGACCTCTACTCTATCCACCGAGTCCATGTATTTGACCAGTTTCTTAAGTTGGTCTCGATAGGTCACATAGACCAGAGGACAAGGAAAAGGAATTTCTACGTCAACGGCAATTAACATCGTCAAGGCAGGGGGCAGAAGGATTTTGGACTAATTTAGCTCCATAATCCATAATTCTACTTCATAAATCGGATTTAGTCTGAGTTTTTCTTGATTATTTGCCACCAATCCCAAACTTTTAAATTATCCAAAATGCAAAGCTTTCGACTTGGTTCTATTTTTGGCTTGGAAATCCGTGTTGATTTATCCTGGTTTCTTATTTTCTTTTTAATTCTCTGGTCTTTAACAGAGAGTCTCTTTCCTAGAGTTTATCCCGAACTTTCTGAAATTACCTATTTGTTCATGGGAGTATTAGGAACGCTGCTGTTCTTCGTCTCTCTCATTGCTCACGAACTGGCTCACTCTCTAGTGGCCAAAGTCAAAGGAATACCCGTAGCAGGGATTACATTATTTGTGTTTGGCGGCATTTCCCGCACCCGCATGGATGCGGAAACTCCTGGGGATGAATTCCAAATTGCTGGTGTAGGACCTCTAGTCAGTTTAATCCTGGCTGGATTGTTTGCCCAGATTGCCTGGTTGGGTCGTGGTGCTAGCTGGACTGTAGCAGTTAGTGGTGTAGCAAGATACCTGGCCTCAATTAATTTGCTGCTGGCAATTTTCAATTTGCTTCCTGGCTTTCCCCTTGATGGGGGTCGTCTATTTCGGGCCGTGGTTTGGAAGATTACGGGGGACTTTAAAAAAGCCACGCGCATTGCTAGTTGGGGGGGTCAGTTTTTGGCTTACATAATTATTGCTTTGGGATTTGTTCAACTATTTAATGGTAACTTTTTGAGCGGTTGCTGGTGGATTTTAATTGGTTGGTTTTTAGCTAATGCTGCGGAAATGAGCTATCAACAACATCTAATCCGTACTGGCTTAGAAGGAATACCAGCGAAAGAGGTGATGATGCCAGCACCAGAAACAGTCACCTCAGATTTAAGTCTGCAAACCCTAGTTGATGATTATTTTCTCCATCGACGCTATCAGGCTTTTCCCGTCACTCAAAACGGTAATTTGGTAGGGATAATCTCCCTCAATCAAGTTAAAGAAACTCCCAGAGAAAAATGGCAGCAGCAAACTATTGCAGAAACAATGACCCCCATCAATGATACTGTTACAGTTCGTTTAGAAACACCAATAACCCAAGTTCTCGAAAAAATGGAAGATTCGGGAATAAAAAGAGTATTAGTGACTCGCGATGACCAACTAAAAGGAATTATTACTGGTGGCGACATATCTAGCTGGTTGCGACGGATACGTGAATTAAAAACAGTTAAGTAAGCTTGTCCTGGTTTATTGACTACTTTTATGCTACAAAATGAACTCTTGTTTGGGCAACAGAACCAAATGAATTACACCAATTTATCCGAGATTGTAAAAATTTGAAATTGCTCTTACAAAGTTATCTTGATTAGCTTAGATTCAAAAAAATCAGCAGCAATTATTGATAGTTGTTCTGGTTGCATCATGCTCCATTCATGATAGCCTTTGGGAATAAGTTGCCATTGTGAATTAGGGATTGCTTCGACCAATCTATATCCCAATTCCAGAGGGGTAAAATAATCCCGCTTCCCCCATAAAACTAAACAAGGAGATTGAATCTTATTTAAGCAGGGTGTTAGGTCTTCTTTGAGGGCAACTCTTGCTGCTTGTATTAGGTATTGGCGACGAAAAATTAGATTATGAAAAAAAGCCCGAAGAATTTTTAAAAAAGTCAACAAGCGTAATTGACAGATTTGTCGAGGGAGTTCAATAAATCTCTTTTTAATAATATTTGAAATCGAAATTAAAGGAATACCAGTACTGTTAATCACTATAAACCTACTAATTTGAGAAGGAATAGAAGCAGCAACAGCTAAAGCTACCCCACCCCCAAAATAATGTCCTAGTAAATAGAATTTCTCAAGTGCTAATTGAGCAATTAAATCCAAAATACAGTTGGCATAATCTTGATAAGTAAGCAGTGTTTGAGAACAATGGGAACGACCCAAACCCGGTAAATCTGGGGCTATAACCCAATATTTTTCAGCCAAACAGTTTAAACAGTCACGATAGGGTTCTGTGGAAACCCCCCAGCCATGTAAAAATAACAGGGGATAAGGAGACGATTTTCTTCCTCCTTCTAAATAATAAAGAGAAAAACCCTCAAAATTAATTTGTTCTCTTCTCCATTGATAACTAACTTTCTGGCTCACGTTCGTATTTGAATAAGCACACACAATCTTCCCTCGCCAACTTACTAAGTATCCGCCCTTTTAGATCAGGGAATGCCTCTTGAATTGCTTCCACTTCCAGGTCGCAGGTAATTTGGCATGGAGATGACAGCCCAAATTCTGCTGCCAGTTCCCGATAGGGACAGACTCGCTGAATTTCCAGCACTCCATCCTTGCCTTGGTTGGAGATATCGATGACTTCCATCTTCATCCCCAACTGCTCAAAAATAGGAATAGAACGGCGGAAGCCCTCCGCTAGAGGTACTCCAGCGATAAATGGGGTCATCAGGGTTTTCTGTCTCTCAGGCAACCCCTGTCGCAGCACCCCTATAGCTTTAGCCGTCCCGTACTTGTCTCTTAGCTGGGCAAACTTCTCGAAGCGACCGCGAAGCTTCGCTTGGGCTGACGGACGGACAGCGGATGTTGAATTTTCAGGTTGATTCGCGCTCTCTGGTGGACATAAGGCTCGCTCCCCATCTATCAAGGACATCCCTTGAGCCAGATTGCTCAAAAAATCCTCTAATCTTCGCCAGCCGATTCTCTCTCCCGTTACGTCTGGAGTGCGAGCAATAAACTCAAAGAACTTAAACAGGGCATAGGCATTGTAATTAAAGGGACGTAAGAAAGTTGCTACCAAACTGATAACCCAAGGAGATAAGTAATAGATGTGAGGTTCTTTTTCTAGGGCTTGAAAGACTAACTCAGCGATCTGTCCATGGGTGAAGGTCTCGCAACCTCCCACCTCCCTCACCTCATTTCTCCGTTCTGAGGCTAAGATTGTCCTGGCAACCTCCTCACCAAAATCTAGGGAACTCAACGGATTGATTCGACCCAGTCCGTCGCCAAATAGACGAATCGCTCCTCGTTTTTTAGCAGCGAAGAAAAACTCTGCCATGTCGTTGAAGAAGCCAGTAGGTGCCAAGATAGTATAATCCATGCCCGACTCCTTCACCGCTTGTGCCACTTTCTCCCTGGCTTCGGCAATCGGAGACCAACGAGCCATCTCTGACCCGCGCACCACAGATACGAAAATGAAATGCTTAACGTTTTCTTGTTTAGCAGCCTCCAGAAGATTTAAGTTGCCTTGGTAATCTACCTCCCAGAATGTCGGCTTTCGGACTAACGAACGAGTTCCAATGGAGGAGAACACCACATCAATCCCCTGGCAAAGACC
>JBFRWL010000258.1:0-3735 GCA_051439565.1 Prochloraceae cyanobacterium | reverse complement strand
TCCGCCACCAGAAGAGATAGCAATACTATATAAATTGGCAATGTTGGGCAGTATGAAGAAAATTCGCGAACGAGCAATTTATCTAGAGCAATTAGATGCAAAATATGCCCCTCTGGCGGCCAAACTGCAAGAATTAGCTCAAGGTTTTCAGGAAAAAGCGATCGTTAATTTAGTCAAGCAATATCTATAGGGAAACTATGATGATCAAGATTCAAATTAAATCCTTAACTCTTGTCAGTCTTGCCTTAACATTATTAGGCATGGTGGCTTGTCGTCCCCAAAAACCAACTTCCCAACAGGAAATTACGGAACCAATTCAACCAACCGCAGCCCCCAAAGCTATTGTGTTGGCGGATATTTCGGATAATCCGCAAAAGAAAATCAGAAGATTTCAACCTCTAGCCGATTATCTTGCTGCTAATTTAAGTGAGTTTGAGCGCGGGGAAGTAAAAATTGCTCCTGATATGGCAACCCTGATTGCCTGGCTGAAATCTGGGGAAGTGGATATTTATGTCGATAGTCCTTATCCGGCGATGTTAGCCAGCAATGGTGCCGGTGCTATACCGATTTTACGGCGCTGGAAAAAAGGTCAAGCCGAATATTTCTCCCTAATTTTCACTATTCGCGATCGCAATATTAATTCTCTGGCGGATTTACCAGGAAAAACCATCGCTTTGGAAGAGCCTTTTTCGACCACAGGTTATATGTTGCCCTTGGGAGCACTTATCGAATCGGGACTCAATCCGCAAGAACAAAGCTTACCCAGTAATTCAGTACCAGACAATGCCGTAGGCTATGTCTTTAGTAACGAAGATGAAAATAGTGTGGAATGGTTACTCAGTGGCAAAGTAGCAGCCGCGGCAATTGATAATCGTAACTTTGACAGGCTATCCCCAGAAATTAAGGAACAAGTAATTGTCCTCGCCGAAACCGAGAAAATTCCCCGTAATCTGGTTCTAGTTCGCCCAGATCTCCCGCCAGAACAAATTGAGGCGATCTCGTCAGTATTAGTTGCCATGGAGCAAACTGAGGAAGGTAAAATGGTGCTCGAAAAATTCAATAAGACAACTAAATTTGACCAGATTCCGACGACTACAAGCTTAACCAGAATCCAAGAACTTTATCAAAAAACACAGCATAGTGTGTCAACAAGCTCAAAATAAATGAAGTGGCCTGATCAATTAGCAAAGCGGCAAATACCTCTGGGGGGAAAACTAACTCTGGTAATGACTAGTTTAGTTGCTGTTGCTGTAGTGATTACCACTTCCGTCTCAATTTATCGTAATCACCAAATCTTTCGTCAAGAACTCGAACAACAAGCTGAAGTGCTCTTGAATACTCTAATCATTGCTACGACTGACTCCCTATATTTTGGGAATGTCGAATTACTGGCAGATATAATCGATGAATTAGCCATTCAGGACACCGTACTAGCTAGTCGCGCCTATCACCATGATGGCAGAATTATTGCCGATACGACAATTCAAGAACAACATGCCTTTAGCTTAACCGCCGATCCTTTGGGTAAGAAGATTTTGCGCCATCAGACGACCATGTTTGATTGGAAAAGCGATCGCCTATTGGCTGGCAAACCAATTATTTTAGGCAATAAAGCAATTGGCGCGATCGCAGTAGAACTATCAATCGAATCAATACACCAAAAGAACCTAGCAGAGCGCAATCAAAACCTAATCTTAGCTCTCATACTGGGAAGTATCGGGGCTGTCATCTCACTCGGTTTGAGTAAATCGATTACCGAGCCGCTAATTAAAATCACTCAAGCAACCGAATATTTAACTCAAGGAGATCTAGAAAGCTACATAGAAGTTAATACTAATGATGAGTTAGCTATCTTAGCCAAGGCTTTCAATACCATGACTGCTCAGCTCAAACAGGTAATTAACAATCTACAACAGAGCCAACAGTTTGCCGCTCAAAAAGCAATGCAGCTAGAAGAAACCCTCAAGGAATTGCAACAAGCTAAGGAAAAAGCCGAAACTGCTAATCATGCCAAAACCCAGTTTCTCTCTAATATGAGCCATGAATTACGGACTCCTCTGAATGGCATTCTCGGTTATGTGCAAATTCTGCAACGCGATCGCAATTTAACCCTGCAACAAACTAAGGGTTTAAATATTATCTACGATAGTGGCAATCATTTACTGACTCTGATTAATGACATCCTCGATCTCTCGAAAATAGAAGTGGGGAAACTCAACCTAGTCGCTACCGATATTCACCTCAAAAACTTTATTCATGGCATTGTTGGGATTATGGCAATGCAAGCTAAGGTCAAAGATTTGCAGTTTCAGTACCAAACTCAATCCCCTCTTCCCATAGCAATTCAAGCCGATGAAAAAAGACTCCGACAAATATTACTCAACTTGCTAGGAAATGCCATTAAATTTACCGATCGCGGCACTGTAACCTTACAAATAAACCTAGTTCAACTAGATAGGGAAGAGGAACACAAAAAAGTCCAGCAAAAAACTTTGCGCTGGGAAGTTACGGATACAGGAATAGGGATGAACTCCCAACAAATAGCGAAAATTTTTCAACCTTTTGAACAAGTTGGCGATCTCAAACGCCAAGACGGCGGAACAGGGCTCGGTTTAACCATTACTCAACATCTGGTCGAACTCATGGGGGGAAAACTGCAAGTTACTAGTAAGTTAGGTAAAGGTTCCACTTTCTGGTTTGAAACTACTTTTCCCGTCATCGAACAAATCCCAGCTCAGAAACTATTAACCAAACCCAGAAGGATCTTAGGTTATCAAGGCCAACGGCGACAGATACTAATTGTCGATGATAAAGAAGATAACCGTCTGGTTTTACAAAATATGCTCGAACCGCTAGGTTTTGGGGTAACTTTAGCAGAAAATGGTCAGCAGGAAATCGAGTTAGCACAGCAAATTGAACCAGATTGTATCTTGACAGATTTAATTATGCCTATTAAAACAGGCTTAGAAGCAGTGCAAGCAATTAGAAAAATCCCCAGGTTCGAGAATATAATTATTATTTCCATCTCTGCTAGTGTCCTCGACAAAAACCGTCAGCAAAGTCAGATTGCTGGTTGTGATGCCTTTCTCCCCAAACCCGTAGATGAGTCTCAGTTACTTGCTCTATTAGAAAAATATCTCCAATTGAATTGGATTTACGAAGAAATAGATGAGTACGATTCCCCTGATTTACTAACCGCTGCTACTGACACGTTAATCATTCCGCCCCCAGAAGAAATAGAAATTCTGCATCAACTAGCCATGTTAGGCAGTATGAAGAAAATTCGCGAACGAGCGATTTATCTGGAGAAATTAGACGAAAAATATGCCCCCCTAGCTGCCAAACTCCAAGATTTGGCTCAGGGATTTCAAGAAAAAGCGATCGTTAATCTAGTCGAGCAATATACTACTCAGGAGGGAAAAAAATCATGAAGTCTCTACATTCAGACGGGTTTAATTCTCAATTCGATCTCAAAGATCACAATATCTTGATTGTCGACGATAACGCTAATAATTTAGCCGTGATTGTTGATTACCTAGAAGAGTCTGGTTTGAATATTTTGGTATCTCAAGATGGGGATAGCAGTTTAAAACGGGCTAAATACGCCAAACCTAGTATCATACTGCTTGATGTTTTGATGCCAGGAATTGATGGCTATGAAACTTGTCGTCTTCTCAAGCAAGATCCAGAAACTAAAGATATCCCAGTGATTTTTATGACTGCTTTGTCTAGCAC
>JBFRWL010000257.1:0-4365 GCA_051439565.1 Prochloraceae cyanobacterium | reverse complement strand
GATGTGTATAAGAGACAGCTTGAACTACATCTCCGACCACATCAAACAGTTCGAGATCGCCGCCGTCTTCGGCTAAAACTGGTCTAATTTCTTGGTCTATGACCTGTTGAATGAGGGTAATTTTCTGGAGATTGGTAAGAGGTCTAGCTGTTTGAGGAGTAGCTGGTTGTTTGGCAGCGGCAATTTCTGTTGCCACCGCCACGCCTTTTTCCTTCTGTTGGGCAATTTCGTAGAGGATATCGTCGATATCTGGTAAGCACGAACCGCATCCACCACCTGCTTTAACGTAGTTAGTAACTTGCTCGGCAGTAGTGAGGTCATTTTCGAGAATAAGCCGTTTAATTTTGGTATCGCTAACGCCGAAACAACGACATAAAAGCGCACCTTCATCATCTTCATGGGTTTCGAGGGGAATCCCCTTATAGGTGTAAATTGCTGTTTCCAATGCTTCCTGTCCCATAACGGAACAGTGCATTTTTTCTTCTGGTAATCCTCCCAAATATTCGGCAATTTCTTTGTTGGTTAGTTTGAGGGCATCTTCTACTTTTCTGCCTTTGAGTAATTCAGTTAGGGCAGAGGAAGAGGCGATCGCGCTGGCACAACCAAAGGTTTGGAAGCGAGCATCTTTGATAGTTTGAGTTGATTCGTCAATTTTGAGATGGAGTTTGAGGGCATCTCCACAGGCAATACTACCTACTTCCCCAGTGACGATTTGTTCTCCTTCCGCTTTCTCCACGATCTTGCCTTGATTGCGGGGATTGTGGAAGTGTTCCATTACTCGATCGGTATAGTCCCACATTGTCAGTTACCAGTTATCAGTGAGCAGTTATCAATTTTTCCCTAGGGTGCTGTTTGCCCTTACTATTTAGCAAGTACAGCTTGTTCTTGTTCTTTCAGCCAATCAGCATCATCGCTATTGAAGGGAGAAAGTTCCCGCAGACGGTCGATAATTCCTGGTAGAATTTCGAGAACGCGGTCAATTTCTGCTTCTGTAGTGAAACGGGATAGGCTAAAGCGAATCGAACCGTGCAAAATGCTATAGGGTAATCCCATCGCCCGCAGTACGTGGGAAGGCTCTAGAGAACCAGAAGTACAAGCCGAACCAGAAGAGGCACAGATGCCATATTGGTCGAGAGAGAGTAGGATTGCTTCTCCTTCGATATATTTGAAGCCAATTTTAGTAGTGTTAGGACGTCTTTGAGTCGGATGACCGTTAACAGCAGTATTGGCAATAGTATTAAGGATGCCTTGTTCTAAGCGATCGCGCAGTTTCCGTTCTCGGTCAATCTCAGCTAAATGCTGCCCGGCTAATTCGGCTGCTTTCCCCAACGCAACTATCCCTGCTACATTCTCTGTCCCACCCCGGCGACCTCTTTCTTGGTGTCCGCCGATCAACAGAGGACGAAATCTTGTTCCTTTACGCACATATAATGCACCGATGCCTTTGGGGGCATGAATTTTGTGACCAGATAAAGTCAACAAATCGATGGTGCTGTTGCTCATGTCTAAAGGAACTTTACCAATGGCTTGGACAGCATCCACATGGAAGATGGCACCGTATTCCTTCGCCATTTGTCCAATTTGTTCCACTGGAAAGATCACACCAGTCTCATTATTGGCATACATAATCGAGACTAGGGCGGTATTTCCAGTCAAAGCTGCTTCTACTTCATCTAGGTCAATCTGTCCTTGAGAGTTAACTGATAGATAAGTAACAGTAAAACCTTGTTTTTCTAAATATCTGCAAACATTGAGGACAGCGGGATGTTCTACTTGGGTAGTAATGATCTGTCGTCTGTCAGGCTGGGCTTTCAGTGCGGCAAAAATGGCTGCATTATCTCCTTCTGTACCGCAACTTGTAAAGACGATTTCTGAATCTTGGGCCCCTAAAAGGGATGCTACTTGTTTTCTGGCTTCCCTTACTACCCGACCAACTTGTCCGCCAAATGTATGCATACTAGAAGGGTTGCCGTAATAGATGCTTAAATAGGGCAGCATTGCTGCTAAAACTTGATCATCTATTTTGGTTGTGGCGTTGTTATCGAGATAAATGCAGTCGTTCATTGCTCTTTTCCCATTCAATATTCCGTGACTTCTGACATCGATCGGGTTTTAAGTATGTAGTAGAAGGTCTAATTTTTGGGAGTAAGTATCAAACCAATGCCGCCAGTATTGGGTTTTTTGTTTGGCTCTCAGTCTGGAGATCCGTGATTGTTTTTTTTGATTGCCCCTGTAGAACAGTGAGGTAAACACTTTTCGCAGGCGATACATTGGTCGGTAATGGTGTAAGTCATGACCTTACTCCGATTAATTTTGCTCTGAGCTAATCAGGCTAGGGAAGCAACCACTATCAGTAGTAAAGTTAGTTTGACAAGGAGGGATATCGTAATAGTCAGAACAATTAGTACAAAGGCTGTGAGTGGCAAAAAACCTACTATTTTGTTCTTTCGTCACCTTTTGGTAATCTTCAAACCAATAGCGATCGCTCCTGAAGTTAGTTTGGCTGGTGTTAAGGGTCATCGTCCTACTCCAATTATTTTTGCTGTTTGAATTGTTCGTAGAATTTCAAAGCCAAAGTATCAATGGTGTCGTAGCCTTGAACTGGCTCTACACTAGCTTCCCGCAGCATTCCTTGAGGACAATCTCCAATCTTAGAAGCGAGTACGGCTTTGCAATCTTTAATTGCACCAATAATATTGTTTAAGGTTGCATCTTCGCCGTAACCTCCCTGACAGTAATGGTCAACTTTGCGGTGTCCGACGAATTTAGCCTCTACACCATCTACTTCAAAGATTTGGAATTCTTTAGCATGACCGAAGTGTTGGTTAACAACTCCCCCGCCTTTAGTTGCTACTGCAACCAGGATTTTCTCTCCTCTTTGTTTTTTCTCGGCTGCTCTTTTTTCTTTGGCAGCTTTCATGGCATCTTTAATCTGTTTGATCCCTGCATGAACTTCCTGGCGTTTTTCCAGATTGTATTCTGGAGTCATCTCTAAGAACTTCTCCTTAGTAAATTCTTGAGAACGGTCTTCACCAAGTAAGCCGACGGCATCAGCACGACACTGACGGCAGTGACGCATCATCTTCATGTTGCCAGAACATTGATCTTGTAAGGCTTTGAGTTCTTTGGGCTTTGGACCTCTTTGTCCAGTTAAACCAAAGTAGGTACCGTGTTCTGGAGCAGAAATGAGGGGCATTATATTGTGGAGGAATGCACCCTTAGATCTAATTACCTCATCTACTTCAACTAAGTGTTGATCGTTAATCCCCGGAATCATGACCGAGTTAACTTTGCAAAGAATATCGTTTTCTTGGAGCGCTTGTAAGCCTTCCATCTGGCGTTCGTGGAGAATCTGGACGGCTTCTGTGCCTTTGTAGCGTTTGCGATTGAAGCGAACCCAAGGATAAATTTTTGTCCCCACTTCGGGGTCAACCATGTTAATCGTGATCGTGACGTGATCGACGTTTAAGTCTTTGATCCGTTGAACGTGATCGGGAAGCATTAACCCGTTAGTAGATAAACACAGTTTGATATCGGGTGCTTTGTCTGCGATTAATTCAAAGGTGCGGAAAGTTTGTTTGGGATTTGCTAAAGGATCGCCTGGTCCAGCAATTCCCAAAACTGTCATCTGCGGGATTTTGCCAGCAATTACCAAGACTTTGTGTGCTGCTTCTTCGGGGGTAAGCAATTCGCTAACTACCCCAGGACGACTTTCGTTGGCGCAGTCATACTTGCGATTGCAATAATTGCACTGAATGTTACAAGCAGGGGCAACTGCAACGTGCATCCGGGCATAGTGGTGATGTGCCTCTTCGCTGTAGCAAGGATGTTTTTCAATCCTTTCTTGGATTTTAGGATCGATCTGTTGTGGTGTGGTCGAACTACAGCCGCAGCCTTGAGAAGACTTTTTTAGTTTGGTTTTGAATTGGGATTCGGCTGACTGAGTCTTTGGTTCGGTAGTCAGAGTATTGCTAGTTGGTGACATTGAATTGAATTCCGCGAGCGAGTTAGTAAGGAGAAAAATGCTGAATGCTGAATGCTGAATGCTGAACTCTGAATGGATTCGAAGGCAAATTAGCGAGTTTGAGATTTCAGATGTCCGAGCGTTACAGAAGTTATATCACCCACTTTTTGGGCAAGGGGGAAAACTTGAGTGAGTTAGATTTATTGGATTGATTAGAAATGTACTTGCAGGCTCAAAGCCTCTAATGATGGGGAGAAAAAATTTTTTTAGGATCTGGGGGCTAGTATTTTTGGGATTGAGGTCTAGTATTTTTGCTAGAGGGGTTCGGTATTTTGAGTACTCGCTTTAGATCTGATCTGTGTCGCCAGCGATCGCGATCCTGGCTTTGGCAGAGATTATCC
>JBFRWL010000256.1:0-15131 GCA_051439565.1 Prochloraceae cyanobacterium | reverse complement strand
AGTGTTGTCGTCTGATCTTGATTAGATGGAGATGTAAGAGAGTCGATCGATTTAGCTTGTAATGGCAGATCTGAGGTGAGGGTTAATTCCTCGGAGATAGTTTGTGACGTAACTACTGGATTATTTTCAGCTGCGATCGAAGTTGGTTTAAGTGTTGTCCTCTCATCTTGACTAGATGGAGATGGACTATCTATCTTTCTTTGAATTATAGAAATTGAAGAGTGATTTTTGGATACAGTTTCTCCAATCCCTATTCCCTGTTCCTTTGCTAATGAAATAGGTTGTGCGTAAACAATAGGAACAGAATCAGATGATAGGGTCTTAGTATTACCCCAGCGTTGTATTTGTTGACTGAGAAGAGGTAAACGATTTAAAAAGCGATCGCAGCGATTGATTATACGCTGACTCATCGCCATTTTCATCATTCCTGGTTGACGTAAGGGACGAGTTAGTCGATTTACTAACCCCCGATCGAGAGAATCTTGCCAATTTGATGAAACATTTGCCATAATTCTATGACTTAGAAATTCCTTGATGCACCAGTTCTATTCTTTCCACAGCGATGTCATCATTACTGGCGTTAAATTGTGGACCTTCCCATTTGACGGGATATGCTTTTTTAAACGTCCACCACATCACCGGAATTCGCTGACTATTAAGTAAGAGAATCGTACCGTTCAACTGCTGAATCAATCCTTGACTCGTTGCTTGATACCAAATGTAAAACAAATCAATATTGACTAATCCCCTACTTAAAACCAAATTCGGATAAGTGGTATGTTTAGGGAATTTATGTACGTAGTTATTTAATCCTCCTTCCTCATAAGATTCCAAATTAATTTCACTACTTAAGCCACTAACTTCGCTAAAACCACCAAGAACAACTCCCCCAATTTCTACGGCAAAGTTATAACTCATATAGGGGTCGTGTCCCAATAAACTGAGGGTTGAACCTGCGGCTAAAGCTGCATTCAGTGCGATAAATTCAAGATTCATACCATCCTAAAAAGAGGTTAGAGGTCAGGGGTTAGGGGTCAGGGGTCAGGGGTCAGGGGTCAGGGGTCAGAGGTCAGGGGTCAGAGGTAACTAAATCTGTTGCCTATTGCCTTTCCTAAACGAAATGTAGCAATCTTAAATAGAATTCGTATTACTCTGTTCGTTGAGTCGCTGATTAATTTGTGCTACTTGCGTCACCCACTGCTGACGTTCTCGGTGTTCCATTGTCATAATCTGTTCGTAAGACCAGTGAAAATGATAAGCAAGGTAAGCTACCTCCTCCATGAGTCTTTCTGGGGGGTAGCAAACTACTCCCCCACGGGAATGGTTTCTACTTCAAACTCTCCCTGACAATGGGGACAAGCTACCCGCAGACGACTATGACCATTTTGGTTAATTCTTTGATAAAAATCTTGCAAATAGACTAAATCTCCTGAAAATAAACCCTCAATTACTTTGGTATTAATTTGCTCTAAAGTTCCTAGTTTGACTATCGTCCTCGCTAAGAGAATAATCACCAAATAACCAGGATTTCTCTGCACTCTTGGATCTCGAATCGGGGCAATTTCATCATGGGCAGTTGACAGCCTCATAATACCTTCTTTGTGGGTATTCCCCTCCGAGTCGAGATATCCTTGGGGCAATATAAAAGGAAATTCTATTTGCTGCATGATTTTACTCAAAGGAAGTATTAACCAACGGTAATACCTTCATGAACTAATTCCAAAGTTTCTATGGCAATTTCATCTGAAGTAGCGTTAAAATCTGGGGCATTCCAATTAGTGGGCCAGCAGTTTTCTAAATTCCAACGAATTTTTTCTTCTCCTAGATCATTTGCCAAAATAATGGAAAGATTGCGTCTATCTGTCTCTCCATCTTGTAATTTTTTGTGCCATTCCCACAGTTCTTGATTGTCAGTAATCCCTCTTTTCAAGGTGATGTTACCATAACTATTCAGACCGGGAATTTGACGCTGACTTAATGCTTTATCTGTTCCTTCTCTGTAAGTTCCTGCATTCCGAGTGGCTGTTAAACCACTACATTCACGAAAACCAGCGTGGATAATACCATCCCATTCAACCCAGAAATTATAACCATTATAGGGGTCGTGGGGGTTAGAAAGTGTCGGCATAAAATAACCTCCTTCAACAATTATTAGTTATCAGTTATCGATGATTTAAGTAACGCTGATTCCGCTACTATTTTGAACCAGGAAGAGTTGAATAAATTCCCCCGGAATAGTAGGGGCTAAACCAACTTCTGCTACTACCTGTCCCATCTCTCGATTTTCTCGCGGGTTAGTTTCCTCGTCGCATTTAACATAAAATGCCTCTTGGGGAACATCACCTTGGATAGCACCTTGTCGCCACAAAGATTCACAATAAAGGCTTAATTCTCTTTGCAGCCGTATCCATAAAGGGAAAGCATTGGGTTCAAATACCGTGTCGGCTAAGTTTTGATTTGCCCAGCGTCCAAAAGTGATAAATAAGCGACGCACGTTAACATATTGCCATTCAGCTAGGGGACTGAGGGTACGCACTCCCCAGACTCGCATCCCTCTTCCTCGCAAGCTGCGGATACAATTGACTCCAGCTCCAATTTTGGGATTAAGACGTTTTTGTTCGCTGGGAGTTAGGGAAAAACTTAGATTAAGTACCCCTTCAAGTTCTATGTTGGCAGGTGCGCCATGTACCCCGACTATGCGATCGGAACTGGCATAGATTCCGGCAATATGACCACAGGGAGGAATGTGTTCGGAACGATGTTCTACTTGTAGCCAAGGTACATATAATGCTCCATTATGGCTAGAAAGTGCCTGTCTTTGCCCATCTAGTTTTTCCACATCAGCAAGATTGAAAGCATCAAGAATTGCAAAGCGATCGCCGATTCGATCGCAATGTTCTAAAACTACTTGCTGCATTTGAATAATTTCAGCTTCTGAAGCTAGCATGATATCGGGAAAACAAACCAAATCGGTATTTTCCAGAACTTCACTTGCCTCTAAACCTTGTTGCAGAGCATCAATAGTATTATCTGCTAAGGCAATAACATAACAAATACTACCTCCATTTTCAAAAAATCCTTGTACCGCATCTCGCAAATATCCTTCAACCTGACTGAAATATCGATCAAACTGAGTCAACAAAGTTAACTTTTTGGGTTGATTGTGATCTGCTTTTGCCAAGCCAAAGAACACCGGAACACCTGTCAGGAATTCAGGTTCTGGTATCGGAACGATCTGGGTTAACGAGATGCCTGGTATTTTCGGTTCTAAAGTTGGCATAAGATTAACAGATACAGCATTTTTCATTTGAGTGCGATCAACACTGGTCAGGCTAGGTATTACCTCTGACCTCTTGTTACGAACCAGACCATTGACTGAGGCGGAAAATCACAAATTCTGCGGGTTTAACTACTGCTACGCCAATTTCTGTGACAACTTGACCCAAATCCCGAACTTCAGGAGGGTTAGTTTCCGCGTCGCATTTCACGTAAAAAGCTTCTTGGGGTGTTGCACCAAATAATGCTCCATTGCGCCATTCCATGATCAAAAAAGCACTAATATTACGGCGGATTTTTGCCCAGAGTTCGGCATCATTGGGTTCAAAAACTGACCATTGAGTTCCTTTATCAATGGAGTCTCGCAGATAACTAAAGTGACGGCGAATATTCACGTATTTAAACTCTGTATTGGCATCTCCACCCAAGGTACGCGCACCCCAGACACGGATATTGCCATTTAACTTGCGAATACAGTTAATCCCATCTGGGTTGAGTCCATCTTGTTTGCTTTTGCTGAGGTTATACTTTAAATCTAATGCTCCCCAAATAGTTTCATTTGCAGGGGCTTTGTGTACTCCTCTTTGTCCGTCAACTCGCGCGTAAACGCCAGCAATATGACCGCTGGGAGGAATATAAATATTACTTTGGCTAGCAGGATCGTAAACTTGAATCCAGGGAAAATATAATGCTGCGTAGGTAGAATTAAAGGGTTTGAGGGTATCAATAACATTCGCACTGCTAAGGTCAATTGTTTCTTCAGTATCTAGAACAGCGATGCGATCGCCCATTTTTTCGCAGTGGTCTTTAATATCATCCCTCAAATTTAAATTCCCTGGGGCAGTGACGATCGTAATTTCATCAATAGCTTCAAAAGCATCCAAAACTTCACTAACTTTGTTTTCCCCAGTTATCCAAGTCACATAACAGCGAGTTCCCCCATTTCTTAAAAAACCATAAACCGCATGAGCTAAAGTATTTTGTCCTTGAAGATCGCCACTGGGGAGTAAAAAATCACCAAAATATTTCTTAAATTCAGTAAAGTTGGTACAAAGTTTAATTTCACCCTCAGAAACGGATTGAGGATAGTAATCAACGGTTATTTTCCCAGATGCAGGTGCTGTTGTAAAGATAACTTGAGCTTTTTGAGCACTATCATCATTAACTAAGGAAACACCGTCTGTTTGCTCTTGTCCGCCAACTGTAACCTTAAATCCACTAGTTGCAACTGGATAAGTGGTGAGTTCAAAAGTTGTCTTGCTACCATTTCCAATTCCTACCTGTTCCCCTTCTACTTTTGTCATGTTATAGATAGCTGGGGTACTGGTAGTAGTTTCACCATCTGTAACTGTAGATGTGACTTTGATAGTACCAATAAAAGCAGCAATACTAGTACTAACTCCTGCAATTGGAGCAGAACCGGAAGGGATTTCTTCGACGTAAACACCTGGAGAAAGATAGGTTGGCATTTCTAGTACTCCTTAATTTCAATTGACTAGTTATTGTTTGATTGTTTTTTCAGGGAAAAATTTTGGTTGCTAACTACTTCCCCTTGTTTAATTACGAGTGACTGAGAAACTTGTTGATAACCTGTTGCAGAGACAATAAAGTTGGCGGTACGCTGACCCGATCTTGATGATTCTAACCCTAGTAATTGATAATTGCCTTGTCGATCGCTGAAGGTAATTTCTTGACTACCCTGTATTTGTACTTTGGCATTAATAATAGTCTTATTTGGCTCATCTGTATCCGTGATTTTACCTTTAATTCCTGTCGGTACAATAACAAGATTAGTCATGGTAGTAGCAAGATTGCCATTAACAGAGGAAGATACTTTAACTGTTTTTTTTACTGTGTTATATCGAGTCCCACTTGTTGGTAAAGATGCCTCTAAAATATAGTCACCTGGGGGCAAATTAATAAAGTGAAAATAGCCATTACTAGTGGTGATTTTGCGATCGGGTCGATCGTTCATTTTTTCCCATTGAGAACCGTATTGCAACATCTTCAGGGATAAAATAGTTTTAAATTTTTCTGGCATTTCGATAATTTCAACCATTGCACCAGAAATTATTTGTTCTGTTTCCCCTTGAATAACTCTACCTGCGATCGCTATTTGTTGGTTAGATATCCTCATTTCTAGCATTGCCACTCTTAATTATTAAATATGCTGCAAAAAAAATCAAGTGAATTATTTGTAATGCTGTATTTCTTAATTATTGTTACTATTAATTTTTGCCTATTCCCTGACTGAGAGCAATAATTCTATTGAGAGTTAGGCTGATAAACACCTACCAATTTTGCTTCTTCTCCTGTTCCCTCTAGAGGAACGGAAATGGTAACAGTACAATGTAATACAACCTTGGGTCTAGTTCCATCTTTTCCTGACATTGCTTGCCAGAATTCTCCAAAACTTTGTAAATTACTAGGACGCAAACTAATCAGTCTCAGAGGGATTTCTTGCCCTTCAAAATTATCTGCCACAAAGGTTTCAGGAATAGTTCTATAACGCAACAATACCTTCATCACTTCGCCTAAAATTTGGTGTTCCGTCTGGATGTCATCTTCATTTTGAGGCCAAGCAGTAATTAGATAGGAACAATCTACCCTAGCAGGGGGACGTTTTTTGACTGCTGTCCCATTACTTTGACGTTCTACTAACCACTTACTGCTGCGTAAATCGAGATTCTCCTGCACGTCATAAAGGAAAAAATTAATCGCTGGCTTTTGTTTTATAGCTCCTTGATAGGGAGTATCAAAACTGATAAAAACCTCTGTGTCTATAGATGGAACATCAGGTGGTAGTTCCTGCTTCAATAGCAATTCTAAGATCGTGTCTAAAGCATCGAGCATTATCTAAGTCTAAGAAGTTTATCAAACCGTAATAATTGGCAAAAAGTAACCGCAACTACAAAATATATAGTAATTAGTATATTAAGTCAACACTTTTGAAAAATATAAATTATTATTAAAAAAAATGTAAATGCTTACAGTAATTACCAATGTGTGATTGGTATTTGTCTTCACGAATCAAAGAGTACTGCTATATACTAAATTATGTTGCCCTAAAAGTCATTGCCAGAAGGCAGGAGATGAGCGATGTACCGCAAGCAAGTAGCAAAGAAACCTTCACCCTCACATCGGTCAACACCAATAAGTAAGGATATCACTCCCAGACCTATTTATGGCTCCTTATCTTCGGTGGTGCAAAGAGCGCAACAAGACCCGAATAGTGTGAGTGGGGGAGAAAGACAGCAGTTAGAAAGTGTGATCGGTACCAGGGCAACAAGCAAGATCTTGACAGGGGAGCAAACATCGTGGATGCCAGAATTTAAGGGGATTTCCGATCGACTTTGGGGTAATTCTGGGCAGCAGGTTGCACCGATACAAGCGAAGCTGACAATTGGGGAAGTAGGGGATAAATACGAACAGCAAGCAGATCGCGTCGCCAAAGAGGTAGTACAGCGGATTAAGGCGCCGCAAACAAACCAAATGTCATCTGACACCTTACAGCGTCGAGAAACTGAGACAAAGGAAGAACTGCAGCTAAAGCTGGAATCATCGGGAATTCAAAGAAAACAGTTGCCAGTGATGGTACAGCGAAGGGAAGCCATTGGTGGAGGAGAAGCATCAACGGATCTCGAATCTGGCATTAATCGTTCCAGAGGTGGAGGACAGCCTTTAGATAAAGGTCTGCAAAAGTCAATGGGTCAAGCAATGGGAGCAGATTTTAGTGGGGTAAAGGTTCATACCGATACCACAGCAGATAAATTGAGTCAGTCTATTCAAGCCAAAGCCTTCACCACTGGACAGGATGTGTTCTTTAAGCAGGGAAGCTATAACCCTAATTCTAAGGATGGGCAAGAGTTGATTGCCCATGAGTTGACCCATGTAGTGCAGCAATCCGAAAGTGGAGAGGTAAGGAAGAAAATTCAAAGGTTTTTTAAGTCAGATGGTTCCCAAGATTTAGCTGAGGAGGAAACACCACTTGTAAGTAGTTCAAGCCAACAGCATATCATAGAGGTTGTTGATTCAGATGATGAAGATGAGTATGAAGAGAGACAACTAACTCAAGAGGAACAACAGGCATTAGTTGCTCAGGGCCGAACATTACATGAAAAGCTAACGGAATTTTTGCGCATGCGATCTAACTACAAAAAGTACGCAAAATATTTGGTGGAAGTGAAGCAATGGAGAAAGGCACAAAAATGGTGGGGATATGCCAACAAAGTGCTCAGTGCGATAGCCAAGGCATTGGCATTAACTGGAGTTGGTGCAATAGCAGCAGGCATCTTACAAGCTGTTGTTTCGGTATCTAAAGCGATCAGAAAAATCGCCAGCTTGACCCATGAAATTATATTCTTGACGAGTGAGGGACTGGCTCAGGATCAACTGCGACCACTGATACAAGGAGACATGACACAGGAGATAGTCTCTGAAGCACAAAGAACTACGCTTGGAATACTAAAGAGTATATATAAAGCGGCCAAGAATATTGCCGACATAGTACCAGCTTAGTCATCAAGAGAATATCGTGTAGGGTGGGCAAATTCACCCGACAAAAACCTATTCATTACCCATAAGTCTCAGAAGTCTAATGAAAACCGCTATACTAAATTATATTGCTCTAAAAGTCATTGTCAGAAGGTAGGAGATGAGCGATGTACCGCAAGCAATTAGCAAAGAAACCTTCACCTTCACATCGGTCAACACCAATAAGTAAGGATATTACCCCCAGAGCTATTTATGGCTCCTTATCTTCAGTGGTGCAAAGAGCGCAACAAGATCCAAATAGCGTGAATGGAGATGAGAGGCAGCAGTTAGAAAGTGCGATCGGTACCAGGGCAACTGGGGAGATATTGGCAGGGAAGCAAAAGCCCTGGGTTCCAGAATTTAAGGGGATCTCTGCCCAGCTTTGGGGTGGTGCAGAAGGGCAGCACAAAGGAGATCGCTCCATTGATTTAGCTCCCAGCGGTAGGGGTCACCCGTTGCCTAATAATATTGTCAATAACTTTACTCATGCAGGCTATCCTGAAGTCGCAAAAGCTAGGGTGCATGTCAATGATGCAGCAGCAAAAAGCATTCAAGCAAGTGCCTACACCCTTGGCAAAGAAATTGTAGTGCAATCGAATGTAGCCAACAATCCCAAGATTTTAGGACATGAGGCAACCCACGTAGTACAGCAAAACAATCTTAACGTGCAGCCAAATGTTGCTGGGACACCAATTAATAACGATCCCACTATGGAAAGGAATGCCGACGAGAATGGCGATCGCATAGCGCAAAACAAGCCCGTTTCGGTTCAGCTCAAAGGTCAACAACCGAAGATTTCTGCTTCCTCTATTATTCAACGTCGGGTAATAGCTAGCACTTTGCCACAACTCATAACAGAGCAAATTGCTCTACAGAATCGTGCCAACAATTTGAACCCTAATGAGCATTACACTACAGTAGGATTTGAACATGAGTTTGCTCAAATGACAGATGGTCCATTACAAGGGTTAACCCACGTTGAAGTAGGCGAATCCCGTGAGGAGATGCCCTACACCGAGATAAATTTCAAATTAGAGACAGATGCAGCAAATGCACTCGAACTGGTAAGTCCACCTTTCTTTGTAGAGACGATACAAGCTGATAGTTCAATTCCTATTGCTGAAGATGTTGCTAAAATTAATCGCATGATTGGAACGGCATTACAAGGTGCTACCATTACTAGTCCGACGATTGGCGCACTGGTTGAGACACTTCGAAGTTCGTCCCGACTCAATTTTCAACTGTACCAAAATCCATCCCTTGGTGTTGAACACAGAACTCCCAACAATGAAAGACGATTCTTCTCTAAGAAAACCCGTAAAAATTTTAACATACCTAATATATCAATTGTTCCATCTTCAAAAAATGGGGGAATCTCTGCTCAAGCTAATATTGCCTTAACAGGTAAAGATATTGGTAAAGTGACCGAATTAATGACAGCTCCCCATGAGTCTCCTATTGACAAAGCTGCTGCATTTGGAAAAGTACAAGTAGCAATTGAAAATGAAATATTAGGTGTAGCACAAACACTGATCAGAGGTCCATTAACTCATGAAATGCTTATATTTCTCAGGCAGCTTGCACGAACTTTAAGTGGAATCTTCTCTGTCCCATCTCAAGAAAGACAACTAGCAGCAAAAGGATCTTTCCACCCATTGACACCACAATATTGGAAAGGGTATGGTTCTGACGAAAATGACAAGTATCGGAAAAAATTTGAGGATGCTCGTGCGTTATCTAGCTATGTTAAGGATGTTCAAGAAGTATGGGTAAAAGATACAATAATGAACTTTGGATTGGGCTTATTAAAACCTCAAGATTGGCAAATCGTACAACAAATACTCCAAACTCAATCAGTAATTACAAAATTGTCCTCAATAGAGCAAGATACCAGTATTATGAGGGATATAAAACAGCAATATCCTGAGGCATTCAAAAAGAGCGTGGAATTGGCGCAAAAATGATAGCAGCTGTTAATCAAATTAACAGACAAATCCAAAGTAATAATCTTACTCAACAGGGGACAGATGTATCCAGGCTCAATTTAGGACCTCGCCAGCAGCCCAGTTTTCTATCCCACGATCCACAATATATTGGTGTGCGGCAAGATACCTATCTACCAGGTGACAAAGTTAAGTTACCCAATAGCGATCGACGTGTTCATGTATTAGAGACAAGGCGCAATATTGATAGTTTTATAGATAAAATAGGTACCTTCAATACATCTAGAGCACCTTTAGCTTCATTAGCACCGATTTCGGTCACGGCCAATACAGTACAGGACAAAGCAAAATTACGGAAGCGATATCCTGTTGGCTCCTTTATTCAATATCGAGTGGCCAATAATGTTGTTGTCAACGGCAGCAATAATATTGACATTAACTGTATAGCTAAGGTAATGGGATATCGTGATACTACACTAGGTTCTCCATATCCATTAGTTGTCAGAGGAATTGAATTCGTAGATGCCACAACCTTCAATTTGATTCACAATGATCCTTATACTTATGAAGGAATATATGTGCAGGTTGATAACTTTAACGCAGAACAACAGGCTCGAACCTACTTGCGACAAATAAACACCATAGAACAATCTGATGTCTTGACATAGGAGGAAGCTTTTCAACTTTGTGAGGACCGAGTTGTTATGGCAATTCTCAATCATTTGTACATAGCGAACTAGAAGAGATAGTCTAGTAGGGTGCGTTAATAACGCACCAAAACAGTCAACAACCAGAATTGTTACTAGGTAGCGATCGCCTAATTTGTAAAATAACAACTGCTCACCCAAGGAATATCCCGTGGATTCTATAGCAGAAGCAGCGCCAATATTTACTAAACCCATCTCTTCAGAAGGAGAAATTAGTCCCGATTTAAATGGTTTGCAACCTCTCCTGGAACGATTAGATGGGCTAATCAAACAAGCTATGTCTGCGCTCCAAACAGACCAAAAAGCAGAAGCAGAACTAGGAGAATCGTGGTTTCAAAAAACTGGAACCCCATCGGAACAAACATCTATTCAAATTCGCTCAGACTCCCTCCTAGCTTGGTTGCAAAAGTCTTTTGCATTATCTACCTTTGACTTAGATATACTGGCGATCGCCTTAGCACCAGAACTTGATCGTCACTATGAAAGGGTTTATGCCTATCTCCAAGATGATATGAGTAACAAAAGACCTACAGTAGATTTGGTCTTAAACTTGCTCTGTTCTAGCGTTCCCGAAAAATTATCACGACGTCAGCATTTTACTACCAACGCACCCCTAATCTTCCACCGTTTGCTCCATCTGTGCTCAGAACCTCATCAGCAGCAACCAACTCTTCTTTCATATCATCTAATACTTGACCCTCAAATAATTAGATTGCTATTGCATCAACCAGGTTTAGATCCCCGACTCGCTTCTGGTTGTCAACTGTTAAAACCAAGCATATTTTCCGCTCCTTTATATCTCAAAGAAGATATACAAAAAAAACTACAAGCTTTAGTAAGAGAAGACTGGCAAAAACAACAGCCCCTAGTACTATATTTTCAAGGAACTAATCATAATGGTAAACGCCGCACTGCTCAAATACTCGCTCAAACCCTGTCAGTTACTTTGTTATTTGCAAACTTAGCCAGGCTAATCGAAGATAAAGTTAACTTTGAGAAAAAATTGCAACTTTTATGGCGAGAAGCCTGGTTTTTTAATCATTTTCTTTATCTAGAAAACTTCGATATTCTCTACCTCCAAGAACATCAAATTTCCTTCTCTACCTTCCTCGCAGAACTAGAAAAAAATCGTAGTATTACCATCCTCGCAGGGGTGCAAAATTGGATACCCACAGCTACAGGTGCAAAGGGTTTAATTACAGTTTCTTTTACAATTCCTGAGTCTAGCCAACGCCGAGAATGCTGGCAAATTAACCTACAAACAGCGCAAATAAGCATTGAGGATCAAGAGTTAGATATATTGAGCGATCGCTTTCGTCTGACCCCAGACCAAATTGCCGATGCTGTCGCCACTGCTTATAATACTGCTCGTTGGCAATCAACTCAAACTGCATTTTCACTGGATGCTTCTATTCAAAACAACAGCCACTTTAAAACAGCAAAACCACAACTATCATTTGTTAACTTATGTAGTGCAGCTCGCGCTCAATCCGGTCACGATTTAGCAACCCTGGCTCGTAAAATCGAACCCAAATATACATGGGATGATATTGTACTGCATCCAAATCAACAAACACAACTACGAGCTATTTGTAAAGAAGCCGAATATCGAGATTTAGTTCATCAAAAATGGGGCTTTGCTGATAAATTATCGTTAGGAAAAGGTCTAAATGTTTTGTTTTCCGGCTCTCCCGGTACCGGAAAAACTATGGCTGCGGAGGTAATTGCCCATCACCTGCAGTTAGACTTATATAAAATTGATTTATCGCAAATAGTTAGTAAATACATCGGTGAGACGGAGAAAAACCTCAATCGAATTTTTACCGCAGCAACTAACTCTAATGCCATCCTGTTATTTGATGAAGCAGATGCCTTATTTGGTAAACGTTCTGAAGTACAAGATGCTCGCGATCGCTATGCCAATATAGAAGTAGCTTATCTACTACAAAAAATGGAGGAGTATCAAGGCATTACAATTTTAACTACAAATCTCCGTAGTAATATTGACGAAGCCTTTGAGCGACGGCTTCGATTTATTATTGAGTTTCCCCGACCAGATGCCAAGAATCGTCTGCTAATTTGGCAAGGGATTTTCCCAAAAAATGCACCTTGTGAACCCAGTCTAGATTTAGAGTTTCTCGCACAAAATTTTGAGATTACAGGCGCAAATATCCGCAACATTGCGCTGACAGCAGCTTTTTTAGCAGCAGATGATGGTGGGTTAATTGAGATGGTGCATTTAATTCGCGCCATGCGTCGAGAATATCAGAAAATGGGACGGATTCTTCGGGATAAGGATTTAGGTCAATATGGAATATGCTAAGTAGGTGGGCATAAATAAATATAAAACCCAAATGAGAAGTTAACTGTTTTTTATTATCTTTGAACTCCCCCACACTTCCCACACTTCCCACACCCCTCTCTAAACCATTTTCTAATTAATTTGACCGACCTACTTAGAATCGAGGGAGCCTCAAAAGAGCGATCGCTGGCTGGCAAAATAAAGGCTAAACTTCTAAATGCGGGGGAAGCACGCTAATAGAAGCGATCGCCATAAAAGTTAAAGCAAAATAGGTTTCTAAGCGAGCAATAAACTCAAATCTAGTAGTTTGATACCATTTCAATTTAGAGTAAATTAGTGCTAATTTCAGTATGGCTACAGCAAAAGCCAAAGCAGTGAAGGGAGATAGACAATTTAACCAGTAAAGTCCGATAATAATCAGGCTGGCAAGGATATGATAGAGCAAACCAGGTGCTAAGGAGCTAGTTTTTTTCTTACGCAACTTAATAGTGAAAATAGCGCTAGAAAAAAACAGAGTATTGAGTAACCACATACTTATTGCTGCAAAGGAAATCTCTCCTGTATTCACTGCATAAGCAAAAGGACAGCACAAACAGATAGCTGCAAACCCAATGAACTCATTAGCAATAGATTTTTGTTTCTGTCGCCAAACAGCGATCGCGTCTGCTATTAAAGCTATCAGTGCTGGTGCATAAATCCACAACAATACCGAATGCTCTAGATATAACCACCCAGCGATCGATAGTGCTATGCTTCCGTAGACTCCCCCCCATAACAAAAAGCGAGGTTTCCAACTCCGTCGCTGCTTAATTTGCACTACTAGGGGATGTTCTGCTTGCAGGGCAAAAAAAGCACAAATTAATGCCAAGGTAGTAGAATAACTCCAAGATTGTGCTAAAGCAGCGCCAGTAATAAAAGAACCCCCTAAGATTAATAAGATTCCTTGTTCTGGGGAAAATGTAGGTCGATACCAAGCTGTGTTCGTCATTGCTCCCTTCTCCCTATATTACATTCTGACTCCTGACTCCTAAAACCAGGGTGGATTTGTAGCAGTCATTTAGTGAAATGATTTTATGCGTTATTTGTTTCTGTGCTTGTGACTTCTAATTCCTTCTCCTTTTTGGTAAAGGAATTCCAAAACTTGATAACTTGTCTTCCTACCTCATGAAAATGGAAATAGTGGAAAAAATGATGTCCTTGGGAACATTCCCACAGGCGATCGCCTTCTTTGAACCACTGACGCCATCCTCCTAGAGAATTTGGATCTACAATTAGATCGTTTTTACTCCCGCAAACCATCAAAGGTATGGTAACTCCACCAGGAGGCGAACTTCTTCTCCGAAATAGCGAGTGAGGCGAAGGAGAATAATCTAAATCTTTCTCCAGAACTTTGACTAGCTTTCTGGTATTTTGACGATTTTGATGACCAAAAAGGTTATAAACCATCTGAGTCAGAATTGTTTCACGATCTATGGGTAACAACTGACGCAAAGCATAATAATGAGCGTGCCAATCTACAGCGGGATTAATACCCACTCCTAATAAAGTTAAAGACTTAACTCGTTCTGGATGTCGGCGAGAATATAGAAGTCCCAACAAGCCACCTGTACTGTGACCAATTAAATTAACAGGGTGAGGACAGGATTTGAGATAGTCGTGGAGAAGTACAAGTGCTGCATCTAGGGAACTGGGTTCGTCTTGATTTTGAGAGTATTCCCACTGACCAATTAATACTTGCTTTGATAAGTAACGGATTAATGGTTGGTCGAAGGATTGAAGACTAGAACTTGTATTTAACCAAAGAACGTCTGGCGAATTAGACTTTTTCTTGTAGGTAAATAAACTCTCGGTGAACACGATCGATACTCCTATAGTAGTATTATTTGATTGGTAATTGACTGGTTAAGACAGGTGTTAGGTATTAGGAAAAAACTTGTTACTCGTTACTTGACTTTCCTTACCGTTCGCTGTTTGCACATGGTTTAGCATGGCGAGAATCGGAGTTGAAAAACAGAGCAATTAAGTTTTTACCACACTTTTTATTCCGAGAAATATTCGGCTCAGGATCACTTTCAAAGTCTCGACAATTGAGCGCTTTTTCTGACAAAGCGTTTAAAGGATTTACTGTACATTTGAGATAGTAATTATGAGTAAAAAAAGTACACTTACTACAAGGAATTTGATGCATGCGTTTTAGCTGGACTATACCATCTTGCCATGCTTGCCAAACAGCCCAACAGAATAAAATCACCAAACTCCAGGCACAGCAGAAACAGAAAGCAACTGTTAGTTTTGAGCTTATTTCGCTTAAAGATAGTTGAAACATTGACATTGATCGATTGGCTAATAATTGCGAACTAGGATCTGGAA
>JBFRWL010000255.1:0-13257 GCA_051439565.1 Prochloraceae cyanobacterium | reverse complement strand
GGACCACTTTGCCAAACCCAATGACGAACTAGCGCTCGCGCAAGAACAAGGAGTACTGCATCGTAATTTCCAAGGGTATACTACCAAACCAGAATCGGATCTAGCCGCTTTTGGTTTGACATCAATTACCATGTTTCACGATGTCTACGTGCAAAATCACAAACAACTCAAAGAATATTATCAAGCAATTGACTCAGGAAAATTTCCCATCACCAGAGGAGTCGAATTAACTAAAGACGACATCTTACGTCGCGAAATAATTATGGAGTTGATGTGCAATTTCCGACTCGATAAGCAGGTAATAGAAAGGAAATACAACATCGATTTCGCACAATACTTTGCTCAAGAAGAAGAACAGTTAAAGTCTCTCGAACAAGACGGCTTAATTAATCTTTTACCGAAGACAATGGAAATTCCCCCCAGTGGTAGATTACTGCTGAGAAATATTGCCTATGTTTTCGATAATCACACTCCTAAAAGAAAAGAGCAGAGATTTTCTCGCTCGATCTGATTTTGTTACTTTAGAGATATTTAATGAAACTAGGGTGACAATCGCTCTCTAATCCAACGGCCACCTTCTGTTAATCTATAACGCAGGCGGTCGTGCAATCGATTGGGACGACCTTGCCAGAATTCAATCTCCGTGGGAATCACCCTAAATCCTCCCCAATGAGGCGGACGGGGAACTTCTTTCCCTGCGTATTTTTGCTCTAAGGCCTCTAATTGTCGTTCTAATAACTCGCGACTAGCAATAACATTACTCTGGTCTGATACCCAAGCACCTAGCTGGGAACCGCGAGGACGAGTGCGAAAATAGGCATCCGATTCAGAAGGGGGAACTTTTTCCACTTTACCTTCAATTCTGACTTGGCGTTCTAATTCTACCCAGAGAAAAACTAGGGCAGCCCAAGGATTCTTGACTAAATGTTGTCCTTTGATACTCTGGTAGTTGGTATAAAAGACAAAACCGCGATCGTCGCAATCTTTGAGCAGTACGATGCGAGCTGAGGGCTTGCCATCTGGACTAATAGTAGCCAGAGTCATTGCATTTGGTTCGGTAAGATCTGCTGTTAGCGCCTGTTGAAACCAGGTTTTAAACTGGTCGATCGGTGAGATAGCAGCATCAGTTTCGCTTAATCCAGCCAGAGTATAATTGCGGCGTAAATCAGCAATAGATAAGTTCATAATGAATTGATTCTCAAAATTAAGAAAAGTTGCTTGATTTTTAGAGCGGTACGCTCAAGGAATTTAACGCCAAGAGCTTATTATAGTAAGTTGAGCCACAGAGGAGTCAGTAAATGCGAAGCATTAATTTTTTGCTTAATTTTTTGCTTATTTTTGCTTTTTGTTTGGCTATAGCTCTATTTAGCATTGAAAATACCCAATCAGCCCCCATACTACTTATTCCTGGAGTTGAAGTGGAAGCGCCTTTATCTGTAGAGCTAATTTTAGCAATGGGTATAGGAGCAGTTGTAGCTTGGTTGTTCAGCGTCTGGACGGGATTGCAAAGTCAGCTAGCTAATTTTGGCAAAAGCCAACAAATTAAGGCTAAAGATAAACAAATCAAGGAACTAGAGGAAAACATGGAAAAATTAAGAGAGGAAGCGGAAAAGCAACAACAGCTCTTACCTGGATCTCAAGAAGAAACCTCCGCCGTATAGAATTATTGCTTGATGATCAAAACTCCCGCTCAAGAAGCGATCGCATATCTTATCGACCAAGCTCAACAGGGAAAAATTGACCCCTGGGACGTTCAAGTTATTGAGGTAATAGACCGTTTCTTTAGCGAACTAGGTCTGATGGGCGAAACAGAATCTAGCCAGCAAAATGCTGACTTACCCCAGTCAGGACAAGCCTTTTTGTGGGCATCGATGTTGGTTTTACTCAAGGCTGATACTCTAGAAAAAACAGCAACACCAGAACCAGAGGAAGCAGAACTAATAGCTGCTGAAGCCATCGCAGTGCCAAGTCAGCGCTCCTTACCCAAACATCTAGAACATCAGCTCCGCAGACGTTCAGCTGCTCCACCCGTTCGCAGGCGTAGAGTAACTTTACAGGAGTTAATCGAGCAAATTCAACAAATTGCTAGTGAATTAGAATCAGGAGGAGGGCAACGCACTCGTTCCCTGAATGCTCGTTCTCAGTCTCGTAGGGAAGCTGCTCGTGCCATTACTCAACTAGCTCACAACGAAAATCTTACTCAAGTTGCTTCCCAACTAGAAAAGTTTTTCCTCTTTGATTTGCCCCAGCTAGCACCAGGAGAAACTAGTATCGATCTAGATCGGCTTTTAGGATGGTGGACTGAATCAACTATTAACTCTGATCGCCTCCACCATTCGCCCAACCATTCTCCTAGCGGCGATCGGGTAGGAGTTTTTTGGGCGCTATTGTTGCTTTGCGCTCAATCGAAAGTAGAGTTGTCTCAGACTGAATTTTACCAAGACTTGAAAATCAGACCCCTCGCTGAGCGAGGACAGGACTAATTTTCTGAGAACACCGATTCGGTAATGCCAAAATCCCTGGTTAGGTGAGAGGGGGAAGAGGGGGAAGATAGGGAAGATAAGGATTTAATTTTTTCCCTAACACCTAACCTTTGTCTTGACCAAGAAGTTTGCGATCTACTGTAATTTTTATGTGCCGAGCTTTTTTAGTTTGTCACTAGCTACAATCGGACTGATATAAATAAACATATGTGGCAATAAGGTTTGAGGAATAAAGATTCATGAAAGCCATGATTCTGGCGGCTGGGAAAGGAACTCGCGTACGTCCGATTACACATACAATTCCTAAGCCACTAATCCCCATTTTGCAAAAGCCAGTGATGGAGTTCTTACTAGAACTACTACGCAAACATGGTTTTAACCAAGTAATGGTTAATGTTAGTCATCTGGCTCAAGAGATAGAAAGTTATTTCCGAGATGGTCAACGTTTCGGCGTTCATATAGGTTATTCTTTTGAAGGACGAATTGTTAAAGGGGAGTTGATTGGAGCAGCGGTTGGCTCTGCTGGTGGAATTAGACGCATCCAAGATTTTAATCGCTTTTTTGACGATACTTTTGTCGTTCTGTGCGGCGATGCTTTAATCGATCTAGATTTGACAGCCGCCGTGAAATGGCATAAGGAAAAAGGCGCGATCGCTACAGTGGTGACCAAATCGGTTCCTAAAGAAGTTGTCTCTAGTTACGGCGTTGTGGTAACCGATGAAGACGGTCGCATTCAGGCTTTTCAGGAAAAGCCCACTGTTGAGGAAGCTCTAAGCAATCAAATCAATACAGGCATTTACATTTTTGAGCCAGAGGTGATTGATTACATTCCCCCCAATCAAAAATATGACATTGGTAGCGAACTGTTTCCTAAGTTAGTGCAAATAGGAGCGCCTTTCTATGCCGTATCCATGGATTTTCAGTGGGTTGATATCGGCAAAGTTCCTGACTACTGGCACGCTATTCGCGGTGTCCTACTCGGAGAGATTAAGAATGTAGAAATTCCGGGGACAGAAGTTGCCCCTGGCATCTATACCGGAGTGAATGTAGCAGTTAACTGTGACAAAATAGACATCACTGGACCAGTTTACATCGGTGGCATGACTCGAATTGAAGATGGAGCTAAGATTATTGGTCCTACCATGATTGGCCCTAATTGTTGGGTCTGTAGCGGAGCAACAGTCGATAATAGTGTGATTTTTGAATATTCTCGCCTAGGGTCTGGTGTCCGTTTACTTGATAAATTAGTCTACGGGCGCTATTGTATTGATAAAACTGGAGCATCGATTGACGTTCAGGCAGCATCTCTCAATTGGCTGATTACTGATAGTCGCCACGAAGAACCCAACCAAAAATCGGCAGAACACGTAATTAAATTAGTTCAAGATTATACGGATGATTGAAGAAGGCAGGAGACACCAAGAGCTATGCGATAAGCAGAAGGAAATTATCAGCTATAGGACCCCACCCCTCCTAATAAAAAGCCACTGAATCTATATTCAGTGGGGGTCTTAAACTCGAAGGTTGGAAAGGCAAAAAGTTTTACTTGTCAGTCTCCTACTAAACCTTCTGCTTTTCCTCCCAACAAGAATCAAAAGCAAATTAATCAACAACTCGCAGCCATCCTTTTTTCAGACGATCGAAGATTTCTCTGACTCCATTTTCTTCTTTAACGCTCAAGGGACTCCCAGAGAAGTTTGCTACCAGAAACCACTTTCTATCCTTATTTGTAATGCGACCGGAACTGAGAATCCGCTTAATTACTTGGGTCATGGTAGTTGATGGAAGAGAGCAAGCAAGAGGGCAAGCAAGTGGACTCATATTTTCAAATCTCCTGTTGGGGTATTCGCTGAAAAGGGAGTAATATTTGTAGTTCCAAGTTTGACTGCCAAGAGCCATTAAATTGCTTTTATAATCATTAATTCAGGCGAATAGTCATTTTTAGGAACTATGACAAATCTTCTCTCAGTGCTAAAAAATTAAGATTACCTTCGAGCTTGTAATCTTCTGGCAAATTTAGCTTTGGGCTGGAAAGTTCCGAACTAAGCTAAATTAGTACGTATATTTACTAATTGGTCACCTATCCGGATTATATAGATTAAACTTTAGCGAATTTGATATATTAACAAAACTTATACAATATACGATTAATGGAGTTTGATTTACAAGTTGAAATAGGTAGCGATCGCCTCGATCGCTGGCTGTCGCAACAACTATCTGACCTCTCTCGATCGCGCTTACAAAAGTTAATCGAAGGAGGAAAGGTGCTGCTCAACGAGCGAGTATGCACTAGTAAAAAAACTATTGTCTCCAAAGGCGATCGCTTGCGCGTGAGCGTACCTCCACCTCAAGCACAAGACTTGCAACCAGAAGCCATTCCCTTAGATATTCTTTATGAAGACGACCAGTTAATAATTATCAATAAACCTGCCGATCTAGTCGTCCATCCCGCACCAGGTCACGAAACTGGAACCTTAGTACACGCTCTCTTATTCCACTGTCAGAACTTAGCTGGTATTGGTGGCGTTCAACGTCCGGGTATCGTTCACCGACTCGATAAAGATACAACTGGGGTGCTAGTTGTAGCCAAAACTGACCTAGCTCACCAACACCTGCAAGCTCAACTCAAAGCTAAAACAGCTAGGCGGGAATATCTGGCTATTGTCTGCGGTGCGCCAGTTGTCGAAAGCGGTACGATCGACCTACCCATTGGTCGCCATCCGATCGAGCGCAAGAAGATGGCTGTAGTCCCAATAGAAAAAGGAGGACGAAACGCTGTAACTCATTGGCAAATTTTAGAAAGACTAGGAAACTATACTTTAATGCAATTTCGACTCGATACTGGTCGCACTCATCAAATTAGGGTTCACAGCACTCATCTAGGTCATCCAATTGTCGGCGATCCAGTTTATAGTTCTGGTCGTTCTGTGGGAGTTAATCTTTGCGGTCAAGCTCTTCATGCTTGCAAATTGACCATCGAGCATCCTGTATCGGGAGAATTAATTGAGGCGATCGCTCCCCCTCCTGTTGATTTCACCAAGCTATTAGCGGTTTTGCGCCACAGAAGCAAAAACTAAGGGGCGATCGCAAAACGACAAGGCAATTAAGCAAATTCTCCCTAATCATCCTGCCAATCTGCGACTACCCCCGAACTTAAGGGAAACTTTCTCAGTTTATTAAGCTGTCTCAGGATTACTACCGCGATAAGGCACGGAATCAAGGCTAATATTCATTGCTGAAACCCTTGGCAAAGGGCTACCTTTTGGTCTGATGCTGCGCGCCATACCCAAAAACCGAGAGGGATCGCCGGCTTTGGGTTGCTTCTCTTGAGGAATATAACGACGCACCGTAGTTTGCCAAACAAATTGCGGGAAGCCAAGTATTTTACGGTAATATGCGTCGTAGCGGGGAGATTTGATGTTAAAAGGCAATTCACCTGCATCTCGACCTGGTAGCACCCGACGGCGTTGATAGGGGAGGATGTCATCCCCAAAATTGTCCAGGTACTCGTCGCTACTTAGCAGTTCGTCAACGAAGCCTTGGGTGCCCTTGGTAGCAACTACAATTGACCAGGCGATTTTTTCTCGCTCGCTGTAAACATCGCGCCCTAAAACCCGCTGTACAGTCTGTTCGACAAAGCGATAGTTATTATTGAGGTTATAGAAACTGCGCTTGTAGGTGTCAGAGAGCAGCAAACCACGAACGAATTCTCGTACCGTAATCTGACCGTAGCGAAGTTGGGACTCTAGGAAGGGTTCGCGATCTGATTTAAAGGCATGAAAGAAAATCTGACGATATGCTGCTTCGATCAGATCGTCCATATCCGCAGAAGAAAGCAGGTTTTCTGCGGAGTAAATTTTAGGTTGCTCGTCACCGGGAATTTCATATCCAGAGACACGCTCATTTTGGCTTTTTGGAGCGTAACTCAGTAGAGGAATAGTCAAGTCAAAACCTCCATATTCTTAAAAAGCTTAAAAACTTTAATCCCAATCATAAAGGAGTAAGTGCCTCTGAGCGGAAAAATGTTAACAATTATTACAAATGTTAAATGAAGAAGGCAGGAGGAAGAAGGGAACAATTAGCGGGGGATTCTAACTCTCCGCTAACTGTCGCTCCGTTAAAGGCTTGGTGTTCTAACGAGGTTCTTAAACCCAAATGCCCCAAACGATAGGGCTGTGCTGTTAAACTGACAACTGAAACTTCTGCCTCCTGCCTACCTGCGGTGCCGTAGCCCTTGGTGCCCTCTGCCTTCGGAGCGAAGCGAGATAACCCTTGAGATCGGCGAAGAGCTTACCAACCACTGATTGAAGATAAAGGGATCGTTTTTGAGCTATCTTGAGTTGACTTATCATTCACCTGGAAACTGATAGACTCTTTCTGCTCGTCGAGAAGACGAACTTCAGCACAGAAGGTGGCGGTGTTGAATCCTCCAAAACGCTTGACAGTGCTAGTGCGCAGGCGTAGATTGGGACTGGCAAACCAGAAGCGCTCAATTATACTCATTGTTTCATAATCGGTAATTAGAACTAACCCATCTTCATCGTCCATTTCAAAATGACCGATCACAGGAACAATTTCAGCATAGCCTCTTTCCCGCAGCAGCTTTCCTTTTCTGGGGTTATTATCCTCAGGTACTAGGGCAAATACTGTTGTACCTTCATGATTTTCCGCTTCTCTGTCCCAAGCCATGGAGCCTTCCCAACGAACAAATGCCCCACCTACACTAAGATCGGGATCGATATCGTGAAGTTTACAGATTTCGATAACCTTGGGATGAGCGGCTGCTAGTGTTTCTACCCAAATATCTGAATCTCCTGTCTCAGCACGTCGGAAAGGAAGGTGATGGGTTGTTCGTTGCGATCGCCACTTACCAGCACTGTGCTGGAAAAATTCCATTGCTGTAATTGACATAGTTATTTTTTATCTGTTGTTGGTTATCTGTTGTTGGTATACACACAAACAATGTAGCTTGCTGGGCAAACTTATTGCCTGTGCTTTAGTTAGATGTAAGCCTATTCTTCTTTCTGTTACATAACTTGATATAGTGTTGCAACTCTTAATATAAACCTGCTGTATTGCGCCTCAAGAACTTGATAAACTGAAACCTAACCTAAAATGGGCAAACTGCAAGCCTAACTTCGATCCCTCCACATAGGTTCGTCCAATCGCCATAATTCCGGTCAAATAAAGTCAACAAAAAGCAAAAATATGGTAAACACTCTTAACAAAACCAACTTCGAGGAATTGCGTCCAGGCATAAAAGTCCCCGCCAAAGAAACCATCCTCACCCCTCGCTTCTACACCACTGACTTTGAAGCCATGGCGAAGATGGATATTTCCGCCAACGAAGAAGAATTGAAAGCTATCCTGCAGGAATTTCGTGCTGACTATAACCGCACTCACTTCGTCCGCGATGAAGAATTTAACCAATCTTGGGAGAATATAGATGGAGAAACTCGTCGCTTATTTGTCGAATTCTTAGAACGTTCTTGTACTGCTGAATTTTCCGGCTTTTTGCTGTACAAAGAACTAGGACGGCGACTTAAAGATAGAAGTCCCGTATTAGCTGAATGTTTTAACCTGATGTCGAGGGATGAAGCGCGACATGCAGGCTTCCTCAACAAAGCGATGTCAGATTTTAATCTCTGTCTCGATTTAGGATTTTTGACTAAGAGTCGCAAATACACTTTCTTTGCGCCCAAATTTATCTTCTACGCTACCTATCTCTCTGAAAAGATTGGTTACTGGCGCTATATCACTATTTACCGCCATTTAGAGAAACATCCAGAAGATCGCATCTATCCTATTTTCCGCTTCTTTGAAAATTGGTGCCAAGATGAAAACCGCCACGGCGATTTCTTCGATGCGATCATGAAGTCTCAGCCCCAAATTTTAAACGACTGGAAGGCTAGACTGTGGTGTCGTTTCTTCCTGCTGTCGGTGTTTGCAACTATGTATCTCAACGACATCCAGCGTTCCGGCTTTTATGCCTCGATCGGTTTAGATGCTCGCGAGTATGATAGATACGTGATTGATGAGACCAATAAAACTGCGGGCAGGGTATTTCCCATTATTCTGGATGTAGATAATCCCGAATTCTACGATCGCCTGGAAACTTGTATTGACAATAACGAGCAATTGAGGGCGATCGACAACTCCAATACTCCCAAATTTCTGCAATTTTTCCAGAAGTTACCTTTGTACCTCTCCAACGGTTGGCAGTGTTTGCGCTTGTATTTGATGAAACCAATCAGAGTCGATCGCTTACAAGGTAATACTGTACGCTAGTTGCTGTCCTTGCTTGAGAGAGGGTCGATTGACAACAAGCAAAGATAGGGGGGTGTAGGGGTGTTAGCTGTTAGCTGTCTGTTACTTCTAACCTCTGACCCCCTCAATCTGTCTCTAAAAACGTCTCTTTCGTGATCTTGAATATGTTGTGTTAAGCTGCAAGTCGATGGCAACAACTCTAAACTATTAAGGTGATACACAGATCGAGACAGATATACTTATCAATATGGATATTATTGATTAATCTAACTCTGCTTATTGCCACTCCAGCTAAAAGCCAAACAGCACCACAGCAGCCAAGTCAGAGTCAAACATCGCCAACTAACGAAGAATTAGATATAGATTCAGAAATTATAGATAGTAGTCCAACTCTACAACGTTGGCAAAAGGAAGTGCCGAATGTTTTAGAAGACATTCGTAACGATCCAAGTTTTAATACCCGGTTGCGATTTGGTTACTCTCTGTTTCCTTCTTCAGGAGATATAGGAGGATTAAATTTGGGAGTAGAAGATATATTTATCAATCGCACTGGTTTAACTGTTAGTGCAGATTATCAATTTTCTTTTAATGGCGATCGCCAGGCTGGAGGAGTAAGGCTCAACTATTTCGTACTTCCTTTAGGCAATTACGTTAATTTTGCCCCAGTAGTAGGTTATCGTTACATTCAAACTGGCGATTATTCTACTGATGGCATTAACATAGGTGCTAGATTAATGTTCTCTTTATCTCGTAGTGGTGCAGCCGATATTTCTATAACTCAAAGTTTTGTTGCTCCTGGTAGTAGTGAAGAAGTAGGGATCACTAGCTTTTCTGTTGGCTATGCGCTAACTTCTCAGCTACGCTTGTCTGGGGACATTGAGATACAGAATTCGATCGCGGATAAAGACACTCGGGTAGCAATTGTCTTGGAGTGGATGATTAGACACAATTAAAGGATGAAAAGATATCTGCAAGTTTTATTGTTATTTTGGAGTACGGCGATCGCTGCTGAATTAGAATACCGCCTTAATTTTCTTATTGCTACCCTTACCAGTCTAGCCAATTTGGTAGGAAGTTTATTTGCACTATTTTTGTTCTACCGCACCGGCTATAATTTTCAGGATTGGAGTTGGTACGAAGCCACGATCGTGTTAGGAATATTTACCTTACTCCAAGGCTATTCTGCTACTTTCCTAATTCCTAATCTCAATCGCATTGTCGAACAAGTCGAGCAAGGTACTCTAGATTTCGTATTACTCAAACCTATTAGCAGTCAGTTTTGGTTATCTAGCCGTAGTATTTCTCCTTGGGGACTACCGGACCTATTTTTTGGTGGTATTATCATTATTTATGCTGGAAAAAAACTAGGCTTAGATATTGACAACTATCTAGTCAGTGCTGTCCCGATTATATTTGGTTTAATTATCCTCTATAGCATTTGGTTTATACTTGGGGCTACCAGTATTTGGTTTGTCAAAATTTACAATGTCACTGAAGTGCTGCGAGGTTTACTAGAAGCAGGACGCTATCCTATGGTTGCTTATCCTGCTGCTTATCGTGTTTTCTTTACTTTTGTTGTCCCAGTAGCATTTTTAACTACTGTTCCTGCTGAAGCCATGCTCGATCGCACTGAAATAACTTGGGTTTTTGGTGCTGGTATCTTAGCAATTGGATTATTGTTAGCTTCTGGGTTATTCTGGCGTTTTGCTTTGCGTTTTTATACCAGTGCTTCGAGTTAGGTAGATAAGAGAAATAAGGGAGAAACACCTAACACCTAAACCTTATAAAAGTGGAAAGATGGGTGACCAGGGATTCGAACCCTGAACCACCGGATTAAGAGTCCGCTGCTCTGCCGTTGAGCTAGTCACCCAAGGATTTAGAATTATAGCATAAATGTTTGTTTTGAACTAAAATTCAGTAATTCTTGCTCTGCAATCTCAACAATTTTTTGCCCTGCTCCTGATTTGCTGCACAGGTTTTTCAGTTGATCGCTCATCTGTTTAAGTTTACTCGGATTAGCCAAAAAATCGATCGCCATCTCAGCTATATCTGCAGCTTGCAACTCACCTACTAACTCTGGCACAATCTCTTCATTAGCCCAAATATTGGGCCAAGCAAATAAGCGCCCTCGTTTAACTTGCCTAATTACTAGCGAATTAATTATTTTGGCAAAAGTAGAACCAATCCCTGGTAAGTTAGCTAAAATGCCAGGTATGCCATCCCAAGAACGCATAGCATCCAACTGTTGCGTTGGTAGTAGAACAATCATCGGCACTGTTAAATAAGCTAATTCTGCTGTGTTTGCTCCTACCGTAGTTAAGCAGAGGCTGCATTGAGATAATAAATTATAGGCAGGAAACTCAGTTATTAACTCTACCTGCAATCCCTCAGAAGTTTGCAAAATGACTTGATTTCGATCGCCAGATTCAGAAAAAATTAATTCAGCACTGACCCCCCCTATCTCTGCAAGCACTGGATTTCGCTCTGGATCGGCAAATTGAGCTAAAGCGTGTAAATCTAGTGTAGGAGCTACGGGTAAAATAAAACGGGTTTGAGGTCGTCTTTTACCAATTATAGAGGCGATCGCCAAACATAAAGGCACTCCTTGAGCTAATTTGGCGGCTTTCGATCCAGGTAACAACCCAATTAGAGGCGTATCAGTAGTGTAGATGTTCTCTGGGACATCTCTTGCGACTTCTAAAGCCACATCTGCCATCAAATCCCCCACTAATGTAAATTTGTAGCGATATTTTGGGGGAGTCTGGGTAATAATTGACTGCTTAGTCACTGCAAAGCGATCGAGCCACCGATACCAACGAGCATCCCATTCAGCATAGACTAGAGTACGATAGCCTAAACGCTTGCCAATAACCACAGCAAAAAATTGGTCGCCACCGAGAAATAAAACTATACCTCTATCGCGCCAATCCCAATTATCTTGAGTTTTTCCCCACAATAGAAAAGGAAAAAAATGCTCTAAAGATTGTACCCGATCTACTTGAGGATAACTGAGGGCGATCGCTGCTTCTCTACCAGTAGCATTAGGACAAGGCGACAGCACTACCGAGATTCTTACCTGGGAGCGATCGTTTCATAATTTCTCTCGTAGCGCCTTGATTACAGGACGTACCCAAGTAGTCACTTCTCCCGGACCATTGGCAAGAATTAAAATATCGACAGGTGCCATGGGCAAATCCTAGTTAAACCCGGGGAGTGAGAGAAGAGGGATACTATTCGACAGTAACACTTTTCGCCAAATTCCTCGGCTGATCCACATCCAACCCGCGCCGCGCGGCAATGTGATAAGCTAGCAACTGCAAAGGAATTACAGCTAGTATCGGCGATAAAATCTCTTCTACTGCGGGTACTGGCAACAAATCATTAAAAGTTGACTTAGCATCCCGATCGTTCATGGGGATAACCCCGATTAAACGTGCATCCCTTGCTTTAGCTTCCTGGGCATTAGAAATGACTTTTTCATAGACAGCACCCGGCATAGCGATCGCCACTACTGGCACTTTAGCATCCAAAAGGGCGATCGGTCCGTGTTTCATCTCTCCGGCTGGATAACCTTCGGCGTGAATGTAGCTTATTTCCTTTAGTTTTAGCGACCCTTCTAAAGCAATGGGAAAGTTAATTCCTCGTCCGATAAAGATAAAATCCTGCGTTTCCGCAAACTCGTGGGCCAAATCTTCAATATAATTCTCTTGACTCTCCAAAACTAGCTCTATTTGCGCTGGTAGGTGAGACAATCCCTTAATAATTTCTTCAATTCTACTAGGGGATAAATTGCCGCGACGATAAGCTAAATCTAGCGCCAAACAGTAAAAACCCATTAACTGAGCAATAAAAGTTTTCGTAGCAGCTACGCCAATTTCAATGCCTGCGTGGGTGTTAATAATCTGATCGACAAGATGAGTTATACTGCTTTCGGGTCGATTGGTAATCCCCAACAATCGCGGCTTATACTTATCATCTAAGTTGGCACGTCGTCGCTTTTCCGTCTCTAGTGCGGCGATCGTATCGGCGGTTTCCCCTGACTGGGTGACACCAATGGTCAGAGTGTTAGCGGTCAGGGGTGCTGGTGCATAGCGAAATTCGGAAGCATACTGCACGCTAGTCGGAATTCCCGCTAACTGTTCGAGCAGATATTTCCCCACTAAACTAGCATGCCAACTAGTGCCACAAGCGAGAATTTGTATCTGTTCTAAATCTTCATAGAGTTCTGCAGACAAACCCAGATTAATCGGGCTAAAATCAGGATTTTCCTCAGCGTGCCAATTATTATGAACATAGGCTTCTAAGCAAGTGCGTACTACTCCCGGTTGCTCGTGAATTTCTTTGAGCATGAAGTGACGGAAGCCTTGTTTTTCTACTAATAGGGGATTAAGGTTGAGGGTACGGGGCGCTTTTTTCAGGCGATCGCCATTGAAGTTATACACCTCAACTCCCAAAGGAGTAAGTCTAGCTATTTCCCCGTTTTCTAGCCTCAGTACCGCATGAGTGT
>JBFRWL010000254.1:0-2677 GCA_051439565.1 Prochloraceae cyanobacterium | reverse complement strand
CTGGGGCAAATATTGTGGAAGATAGCCTGGAACCTGTTTTCCTTAATAGTGTCGGAGGTGATGTAAGTTTAAATAGTACCGAAGGCGCGATCGCGACAGGAAATATTAACAGTTCGGGAACTACAGGAGGAGATGTAACTCTTAATTCTGCTACTACGATTACTACGGAAAATATTAATTCTAGCGGTAGTAATGGAGACGGCGGAGACGTAACTCTCAACTCTGTTGGGAATATTCGAGTACTCAGTATTAAAGCAGATGGCACTAATCAAGGTGGGAATATCGAGGTAAATCGAGAGAATAATAATCCGCCTTTCTTTGTTGCTGAAGGTTTTATTGCCAATCTTGAGGGCGACTTCAGTATTTTTACTGATGGGGCTAGTGGTGGCGGAGTTACCATCAGGCATGGTGGGGATAGTGAGACACCTTTTCAAGTGGGTTTTGGCGAAGATCCGAACGTTATCAACGGTACAGCAGGGACAATTAAGAGCCGAGAAACGGACATTACCGCTGATTCTTTTGCCTTTACGGAGTTCAGGGAAGATATTGGCATTATCTCTAGTGAAGCCTTTGGAGGTGGTATTTTTGAAATCGTCAATCTACCCACACCACGTCCCTATAATCCTAAAGATCCCGGTTCTGATAGCAATTTTACCGCTGACAACCAACCCCTAAAAATTGGCTCGATTACCGAAGCCAGAAAAATACTCCGACAGATCGAAAAACAATCAGCCGCCAAACCCGCATTAGTTTATGTCAGTTTTGCACCTCAGCAATTTCAAGTAGCAACTAATACAGCCGATGAATATTTTGTCAAAGCAGAAACTTGTCTCACAGAAGAATATCAAGCAGCGCTAGGATTGCAAGAGACTGAAGTAGCAGCCACAACTTGTTTTGCTGCCCAACCCAACGATCTGTTAGAAATTCTCGTTGTCACCCCAGAAGGAGATCCCATTTATATTTCGGGAGAGAAGACAGGAGTAACTCGTAGTGAAGTAGAAAAGCAAGCAGAAATTTTGTATCGCGAAGTAGCAAACAAGGAGGAACTATGGCAAGCACCAGCCGAACAACTCTATAAATGGTTAATTGGTAATATTGAAGCGGAACTGGCAACTAGAGAAATCAGTAACTTATTATTTGTCCTACCCGCAAAACTGCGCTCTCTTCCCCTAGCAGCACTTTATGACTGGGAGAGCGATCAATTTTTAGTGCAAAAAGGCTACAATGTCGGGCTGGCTCCCAGTGTTAACTTGATGAACACCGTCTACAACAAAGATATTTTCCAAAATGCTTCCGTCTTAGCCTTTGGTTCTGCTGACTTTGAAGAAGATCAGGAGCAACAAGCACTCAAAGCAGTGGAATTTGAGCTACCCCAAATTATAAATCTTCGGGGCGGTCGCGATCCTGTCCTCAATGAGGAATTTACCCTGGAAAATCTGCAAACCAATCTAGATCAGAATAGTGTGCCGATTGTCCATCTTTCTACCCATGCCGACTTTAACACCCAAAGTATCGATGATATTTATATTCAACTCTATAATCGCAAGCTAACTTTAGACGAACTGCGATCGCTGGAATTAAAAATCGGTAGTGACGATCTCGAATTATTAGTACTCTCAGCTTGTCGCTCTGCTTTTGGCGATCTCGATGCCGAACTGGGTTTTGCTGGATTAGCGATTAAACTAGGAGTTAAAACCGCGATCGGTAGTTTATGGCAAGTTAGTGATGTCAGTACTCCTGGTTTGATGATTGAGTTCTATAACTATCTCAAAACTGCTCCTTTTAAAGCAGAAGCCTTGGGATTAGCTCAAATAGCGATGATTGAGGAGAAAATCACCATCGATCTGGAAAATCGTCAAATGATTACCAGTTGGGGTGAAGTTATTGAATTACCAGAAACTGTCGTGGCAGATTTGTTGGCCAACAATATCACAGAACTTGATTTGTCTCATCCTTATTATTGGGCTCCTTTTACGGTTATTGGTAGTCCGTGGTAGTGGGAGAGCAGGGGAAGCTAGTCCTTTAAGGTGATTTCTCGAAATATTTGTACCAGTTTTTGATTCGATTCATCAATAATCTGTAGGGGCGCATCGCGCTTCCCGAAGGGTACGAAGTTGCGCCCCTACGTCAATGGTATGTTCTTTCCCAGAAATCGCCTTAAATTTTAATGCATATAATTGATTACAGTTCATAGGGCTATTTATTATTTACTGTTTACTGATAATGCCCATCTGCGGAACAGTTCTACAATAATGCAATATTTACCATCGCTTTCTTTGATTACATCGTGGCGTTGGAGAATTTCTATCGCTGCGCTTAATTTATCAGTATCTAATCCTGTGGCATTAGCAAGTTCTTCAATGGTTAATCCTTGAGGATGGGGTGCTAAAGCAGTAATAATATCTTGCTGTCCAATAACATCTTGACCAGCTTGTCCCCAAACTCCTTCAAAATAGTAACGTCCTTGTTGGAATAGGGTTTCGTTGACGACTTTGTTAACATCTTCTACGGTAAAAATATTATCGCGGGTAGTTCCTTGTTCAAATACTTGATCGTTGTAGTTGCGGACTAGTTGAAAGCCGATGAGTTGTACTAGATAGGGTTGTCCTGATGTTAGGGAATAGATGAGATCTAAAGCTTCTCCTGTATAGTCGAGGAGAAATTCTTCTTCTAGTTC
>JBFRWL010000253.1:0-3942 GCA_051439565.1 Prochloraceae cyanobacterium | reverse complement strand
GCAAAATCCTGAATGAGTTAACTTCTCTCAAGCAACTCACAAGGATAGTTGTAATTAAGTTATTTGAAAACCCCATTACTCTTGGTGCTCTCTTTTTAACAACAGTAGGCTTATATCTCTGGATTGATGCAGTGTTAGGCATTCAAGATGCCATGTTTCATCTGCTGATCAAATGGACGAAATTAGAATCAGGTGTAGTACAAGCTAGCTTAACCATCATCCGTTATGGTTTGATTGGTGTCGGTTTGGTTTTTGTTTTGAGTACTATAGGTTTTGATTCAACCACATTCGCTGCTATTAGTGGGGGACTTTCTATTGGCATTGGCTTTGGCTTGCGAGAGATCATTAGCAACTTCATCAGTGGGGTTATACTTTTGTATGAGCGAGCCTTAAAACCGGGGGATTATCTCAATGTAGATGGTGAAATGTGCCAGGTTAAAAAGATCAATATCCGTGCCACAATGGTCCGCACCTTTGATAATGTCGAGAAAGTTGTTCCCAATCAGAAATTTTTCACTTCTTCATTTACTACTTATACAGGGAGTGATAAAGTCGTCAGACGTTTAATTCCAATAGGAGTCAGCTATAAAAGCGACCCGGAAGAGGTAATTAAGATTTTACTGAATGTAGCTAAAGAACACCCACAAGTACTCACAAAACCCCACCCAGTTGTTTTTTTAACCGAATTTGGTGATTCTAGCATTAATTTTGAACTGGCAGTCTGGCTAGACACTCCAGCAATTGGAAAAACTGTCACTAGCGAACTCAATCGAGCCATTTGGAAAGCATTGGCCGAACACAACATCGAAATACCTTTTCCACAGCGAGATCTGCACATTCGTAGTAGCAAACACGATTAAGATACTCTCGCTGCTAACCTCTAAGAGGTATCGCTACACCTGATTCGCGTATGCCCTACAGTATATCTTATTTAACAAAATTTAATATATGTTTAACGTTTCTTCTCGTCAAATTTTTGCGTGCCAGTCAAGACAAGCCTGTCAATTTCCTTCTCCAAATTAGACAAGACTTTTAATCGGTCAGTGACTTTGCTTTAAGTGGTACCAGTCCGGCTTCTTTGAGTAGACGTTGAGCTTCAACAGTTCTGAGAAGATAAGCAAACTTTTTACCTGGGGCTTGCCGACGGTTGTCTTTGGGGTAAATTACTACCAGAGGATATGCCAAAGGATAGTTTTGGCTAATAAACGCTTCCATGTTAGGCCGATAATTGCCTTTGTCATTGCATAAGTCTGTTTGAGGAGTTATTGGCTTGTTGTCTTGAATTAGAGGGGAAACTGCTTCTGAGTTATTCTCGCTCAAAGCTAGGGGATAAACGGAGCACTGACCAAAGACTTTACTGAAAGTGTCAAAACCGATACTACCAACTTGGCGATCGTATAAATCATTAAGCACTTGTCTAAGCATTCTGAGAGTGGGAAGACGGGTAATTTTTTTAGAGCTAGTATCAGTATTAGGGCAGGAATCAATAAATGATTTTTGGTTAATTGTTTGTTCGTTACGCGATTTTGGTTTAAGCTTTCTAAAAGCAGAAATCGATCGCTTATCTTTGAGAACTCGCTGCTCAAAAATTCGCACTGCTTCCTCGGAACAGGGGATATAGAGTCGAATTGATATATCGGGTAAATTAGCGTCTAGGTGTTTCCATTTCTCGTACTTATTATCGACATCAGTATAGAGTTTGCGTAAATTTTCAAGACTAATTTTTCCTTTTAAGGCTTTGGTAAGACTGTTTTTAGTTTGGGCATAGGTGAAAGGCACAAAGACCACCAAGCCATCGTAGGCAAACTTTTCAGATCTCAGCTCATTACTGAGGTTAGTATCGAGTGAATTTTTTAAATTTTTAAGATCGGATGGGATAACTTCTCGCTCTCCCAGTTTGGTATATAAAAACCTTTGCTCGAAATTCTCTAAGCTAAAGAGAGAGGCGATCGCAAAATCTGCCTCGGCTAAACTTACCTGGGCGATCGCTTTTGTAATTGATGGCTTAGGCGAGTAAGTTATCTTTTTTAATTTTGGTTGTTTTCTCTGCTTAATTTCTTCTTCAAGATTTTTATCATAAGCAATCAAATTTTTTTGCTTGAGTATATAGTCCCAAGTACTATTCTGTTCGGCTGTGTAGGTAAATTCTCCCGAGGGAATATCTGGAACTTGCTTGATACAACAGGGAAGAAACTCGCTCGAGATCGCCCGCTTCTGTCTATTTTTGGTAATCACAAAACCGATCGCCAAACCGATCACCAATCCCAACAATAGACCAAACACACCCCCAAGCGGCAAAAAATAAAAAAGTTTGCTCTTTTGATTATCTTCCTCTTTTACTCGTTTTACTGGCTGTGGCGTTTGAGGAATTTTGATATCTTGTTCTGCTTGTGGAAGCAAATCTATCAGTTTTTGACGGGCCTTGTTAGCACTTTTAAAACTACCTTTGATGAGCTGAGAAATGAAATCTTTGAGCTGGGTAGATTTTATAGTTGACCATTGTTCTGTAACTTTTGGATCGAGTTGTCGATCGCTAGCGTAATAGTGAATTACTCCAGTTAACAGATCAAAGGCAACCAGTCCTAAGTGTTGTAAGTCTGCCTTGATTAATTTTTCGTTAAGTCGTGGAACTGAAGATAGATCTGTCTTTGTTTGAGATAGTTCCATTTTAGATGGCGCAACAAATAGACCTTCCCACAGATTTAAGTCACATAGATAGATGAAAAATCCTCGCTCTTGGGGTGCTATTAATAAACTATCGAGACTGAGATTACCGTGAGCAAGACCATCTTGCTCTAAACCAGAAGGCAAACTAAATTTTTGAGTGTGGAGAAACTCTAAAGTTTGCAATACTTGGTTGAGCAATTGCCCCACTTGTTTATCAGTCATGGCACCCTTTTCTATCAGATATTGGGTGAGGGTAGTCGAGGTATCTAACTTACCAGGAGTTACTAAGTAGCACCTTTCTTGCTGCAACTCGTCTTTCTTAGTATCAGGTAAGATAACATCAGTCGGTAAAATTAGGCGGAAGTCCTGCTTCTTGCCCTCTGCTAGCTCGATCTTTGCCCTTTGTCTAAAATAACCCAAACGCTCTTTAGCTTCCTTCTCATCGAAATACTTTTTAGGCAGAACGTATTCTTTAATGACACAAGGTTGGCGTTCGGGTAAATCTAATGCCTGATAGAGACGGCCTCTGCCTCGATGTCCTAAAAAGCGATCGATCTGGTACTCATACTTCTTCCCAAGTAGTTTCTTCTCTGGTGCTAAAGTTGCTGGAAAACCTTGAAAAACCTCATTAGTGATAATACTAAGCATTTGCTTTTTCTTTAACCTTGAGCGGGAAGTACCCTAACACGCATAATTGCATTGTTTGTACCAAAGTTGACTAGATGAGTGTCTTTCCAACTTAATTAACTTATTGATTGACCTCAAAGCCAGGTATTTTACAATCTCTAGCTCTCTTGAAAAAAAGCGTATATGGTAGCCTGGATCCGTATATTGAGTAGGATGAGTAGCGAGGATTAGGAAGATGTCCCATAGGCGCACTTAAATTGAAAGTTAGATCCTCTGTCCTTTTCCATCCTCGTCTTCCTCCATCGACCAAAGTTCCTCCTTCTCTCCAACCAACCTGATCGCCAAAACTATCCCAAGCTTCTGGATCTATTCTTCCTGCTATATTCCCCGTACTCAGAAAGATAGGGAACTGAGTGCTAAAGCCAAACCGATCATTAGAATATTCTTTCCAAAGTCTGTCCATAGTCCCAATATCCCAACAGGGAAAATTCTGGATACTCTCTACATTTAGCCAACCTGCATCTTCTCTACCTGTCGCTTGCATAATTAAGTCGCCAGTTCTTGCATTAGCCTGTCGCCAATTTTGCTTTTCTAGTAGGTTGCGCAGTTTAGTGTAGTCTACTCCTGTTTCTGGTGAAATCAGTTCAG
>JBFRWL010000252.1:0-7110 GCA_051439565.1 Prochloraceae cyanobacterium | reverse complement strand
ATTCAAACATTCGAGTCGCAAAGCTTCTTCTAGTGCCATTTCCATGTCGATCGGGGACTTTTTTAAAGTCTGCACCTGTGCAGCAGCATCGAGATATTTGGCTAAATTCCTCGCATTTGAGGTGAGCATTTTTACGGTATCTACATCGGGACTATTGGCGACTTCTTTTTGGATCTCTTCGAGATGAGAGTCGGGTAATTTTTCCATCTCCCGTACTAGAGGCGCGAGGTGACGGGGAGGGAGAGAACCTTCTGCTGCTTTTTCTTTGACTTCTTCTGGTAAGAGTTCCGAATTCATCGCCGTCCATTCGTCTGAGAGTTGCTTGACTTCCCGACGAGTAATACGATCGCCTTTTTGTGCTGCTTCGCTGACTAATCTTTGGACTTCTGGCGCTGATTTTGCCGTTTCTACAAAGGCTCGTTTGCTGAAATTGTTGATAGTGTTAGGATCGAGTTGTCCTTCTGCTAAGAGGGTATCGGCACTATTGGCTAGTTGAATTAAAGCGTAGGCCTGACTTTTAGTAATTTCTCTTTCTTTAAGCCAGTTAACAAAACCCGTTCCTCTACCGTCACCGCCTTGTTTTTCGCGATCGCGTATTGTCCGCAATATTCTACCTCGCCAAATATCGGTTTGCAGGTCAAAGCGATCGCATACTTTCCATACCGCATCTAACTGCTGTTGAAATTCGTGGTCTTGAAGATCTTCATCTTCTGGATCTGGTAGCTGGAAATCAAAGTCTACTGGCGTGGAAAGTGCCGCAGCTATTTCGTCAGGAGATACGGAAATTTCAGGCATAAGGGAGGGAATGTCTTTAGCAGTCGGTTTATTATGACACGATTTTTCTCACAGCGATCGCTTGAAGAAGGAGACACTGAAGTAACAAGTAACGAGTAACGAGTAACAAGTTTTTTTCTAACACCTAACACCTATCTTTACCATTAAATTTACAAATCAAATGGAAATGCTATAGCTTTAGTTTCGATTTTATAACTGTAATATTGTACTTTTCTGGTTAAGTTTTTTAGCTCAGGTTTTTCATTAATTACATCGAGTAAATTATTTGTTTGAAGATGGAAATAGCTTAAAGTGTGCTGATGCTTTAAGAGAACCTTGGAAAAGTTTTGCCGTCAGGCGATCGCCTCTATTTTTTTATAGTATAAATAATTACAATTGTAGATAATAAAAATTCCAGTTAGGTTGAATATAATATATTCAGTAACACCAACTATAATAAAGTGGTTGTGGAGGGCAGGATAAGTGGACGAACTGAGGACAGCGCTGGACTTAGCTACAGAGGAAGAATTACAGCAGTTGACGCAAATTCTGTTTTGTCGCCGATTTAATCCACTAGACTACTTGCAAACACCACAACCACAAGAAGTCGAAAATTTAGACTGGGATTCCTGGTTAGATGCGATCGAACAGCGGTTTCGCTACCTAGCAGCAGATGGAGTGACAGTACTACAGGGACGAACTCAACAAGTGAGTTATCGAAAAGTACTGCTTCGAGTTTGTCGCTATCTGAAGATTTCTTACTCCAAGCGTATGCCTACTGTTGATATAGAAGCTGAAGTGTTTCTGCATTTATTAGGTAAAGCCTGGAAGCGCTTACCAGCTTCGGAACAGCAATCCTTGATAGCACAAATACAAAAATCACTTGCCCAATCTAATCTACCCGAGCCATTACCAGTACAATTACAACACAATCCCTTAGATTTATTACTCAAAGGCAGTAGTGCTTTAGCCGTAAATTCTCTGCTTAGACCTTGGCTACTAGGTCATATTGCTCGTCAATTTGCCATTCATTTTGCTAGCTATCAAGCTGCTAAAACTGCCGTTATCAGAGGCGGTATAGCTGCAGCAGAACAGTTCGGCAACCATATAGCACTACAAACAGCAAGGCGAGGTATGGCGGTTAGTGCCGCGCGTTATGGTACTGTAAGAGCTGTATTTACTGTTATTGGTCCTGTTTTGTGGGCATGGTTTTTGACGGATCTAGGTTGGAGAGCGATCGCTACTAATTATAGTCGCGTCATCCCAACTGTTTTTACCCTGGCACAAATTCGCCTTACTCGTAGCGAGTGCTGGGAATTGGCTTAGTACAGGAGTAGGGGAGAGGGAGGTCACAAATCAAAAGTCAGAAGTCAGAAGTAACAGAAAACAGCAATTAACAATCAACAATCATCAAATCAATTGCTTACTCCTCGGTGTTGGTTTTGGAAATGTACCCTTTTCGGATTGCTATTTTTGCCTCTATTCCCATCTTTAGGAGTATTGGGGTTAATTGTTGCTACAATCGGTATTTGGAGACAACAGCATCGCCGCATCATTAAATACCGCCTCAACTGGGGACTGGCAATTTTAAGCCTTTGGCTAATTATTACCTCCTGCTTTGCTTCTCACCCTGAAGCAGCCTTTCTAGGTTTAGCTAATTTTTTACCCTTCTTCTGGTTATTAGCTAGCTTTAGTATTTTAATTCGGAAACCATCTCAACTGCGCCAGCTAGCCTGGATGATGGTTATTCCGTCAGTCTTTGTAGTAATTCTAGGCTTGGGTCAACTATTTGGCGGCTGGACAACTCCCCAGCTATTTCTAGGCTGGGAATTAGCAGCCAAGGGTAATCCTGAAGGACGGATGGCATCAGTATTTATGTACGCTAATGTACTGGCTGCCTATCTTCTCATTGTTTTTATTTTAAGTTTAGGATTGTGGATTGATACTTATCGAGCTTGGCGATCTTCCCAGAGTAGGAAACACAAAAAAAATCGGGGCTGGATTTTATTATTTTCGAGTTTAGTAGTAATTGGGAACGGGATAGGGTTAATTTTAACTAGTTCTCGCAATGCTTGGGCGATCACTTTCCTCGGCTGTTTCGCTTTTGCTTTATATCTTGGTTGGCGTTGGTTGGTCTTAGCATTAACCACAGCTACTACTACTATTCTCTGGGCATCCTTTGGTCCTTCACCAGGACGAGAATTGTTGCGTAACTTAGTACCTGCTTACCTTTGGGCTAGGCTTTCAGATGAATTATATCCCGATCGCCCTCTAGCTACTCTCAGGATAACTCAATGGCAATTTAGTTGGGAAATGATACAGCAACGTCCTTGGACAGGTTGGGGACTACGAAATTTTACGCCACTCTATCAAGCACAGATGGGTATTTGGTTGGGACATCCTCACAATTTGTTGTTGATGTTGGGGGCTGAAATTGGCGTTGCTGCTACGCTTTTTTTATCTGGTTTAGTAGGCTGGGTAATTACTCAGGCTGTTATTCTACTAAGTATCTGGTCAAAAGTTGCTACTAAAAAAACACAACTAAGGCGCGATCGAGATAGATTAATTCTGTTTACTTATTTAGTTACCTTTGGTAGTTGTACTCTATTTAATTTGCTAGACGTTACTATCTACGATTTGCGAGTCAATCTTTTAGTTTGGATAATATTATCAGCAATTTCTGGAGTTGTGTATCGTTACTCGCTCCGGGGAAGTAATGTGAGAGGCGGTAAAAAGGTGGGGGGTTAGATGGACAGATTACCAAGATTAAGGGTGTTGGATAAAAAATTCACATGAGTCATCAGCAAATTTCTTCTTGAAGGACTTCGTCATTAAACTAACTTCTAAAACTGTTATACTACTGGTATACTAAAGATTAAATATAATAATATACTCAATGACTCTCACAGCGGCAAGCCATTTGCTCTCAGCCAAATTCCGATTATAAAAGAGCTAAAAAGAAACAATTGTAGAAGTTGGTAGTTTTTTCGATTGCTATGTTACCTTTAACTTGCTTGCGATCGGCATTGGAAAGCAAAGCCTGCCAAATCAGAGTAAGTATTGGTCAATTTCATTAGAATGTTGTTATGTTAAATACTATTATTTCTCTAGCCCAGCCATTTTTTCTGCTAGTTTAAGTTATGACGACTATGGAACGAAAGGTCTGGCGTCGCCCTGACCCCTTCCTGCTTTTCCTCTTGCTCTCTGTGCTACTCCACGGAGTAGCGCTCTTCGTACTAGCCTTCTGGAACCGATTAATTCCCCCTACTCCCCAGAAAAAGAAGTATGCTCCTGTTGAATTTGTCGTTGTACCGCCCCAAGAATCACCAAATCCTGAAACTAAGCGCCGTGCACTGACCAATTCCGTCGCCAAGGGGGCTGTGAAACCAAAAATCCCCCCTGCCACCGATAAGCTTCCAGGAGAGGCATCTAGCGCTAACCAGAAGCCTCAGCCAGTGGTTGCTCCGAAGGTCTCTGTGGCACCCAAAGCCAAATCTCCCGTTAAGCGGCAATCTACTCCTCAGAGAAATCAAACGCCGCGCACACAAACAAAGCCACTCAAGCCACTCCCGACTTTAACCAAGCGAGGAAACTCCTCCCAACCTGTGAAGCCTCTTCCTACTGCTAGAAAGCAGCCTGTTGCTAAGGTTGCACCTAGTCCAACTCCGATGCAAAAACCCTCATCAAGCTCTAGTCCAGCTAGCTTACTGGGAGGATCCTACGCTCGGGGTAATGGAGATAATTCTGCCAGTTCATTTTTCAACCCACAGGCTAGTGCGAGTCGTCAAGACCCGAATCAAAGGGGCGTAAATGCTCGCAAAGATGCCGATCTCGGTCCCTACCTCAATGAACTCTGGCGTCGGGTCAAACGAAATTGGAAGCCTACAACTCCACAGAAAGATCGTTATACAGTAGTTGTCTTTTCTATCCATCGGGATGGCAACATTAGTGGACTTAAGTTGGTGGAGACCTCTGGCTCACCAGTCGCCGATCAAGAAGCTATGGAAGCCATTCGGAAATCAGCTCCTTTTGCACCCTTGCCCAAGGATTATGCTCACGATCGCTTTAAACTCACATTTAGTTTTAATATCTATGTCAAGCGTGGGACGTTCAACACGAACATGCAACGCGGCAGATACGGATTTTAGTTTTGATTATCTGTAAAAATTAATGGAAACGATATATAAATTTTTCAATAACGGTGGAGTAGTGATGTGGCCTCTCCTGGGGCTCTCGCTCTTTTCCTTGGCAATGATCCTAGAGCGAACTGTTTTTTGGTTCCGGACAAGTCGCCGACAAGAAGAAGTACTTCAAAGCATACTCGCTCTCTACAAGGAGAGTCCCAAATCAGCTTGTATCATGCTGATGCGTCATCGTAACTTACCCATGGCACGTATCTTTCTCGTTCCTTTATCGTTAGAGCGAGCAACACCAGAAAAGTTTCGCTTGGCCTTAGAAAGTGCAGCTCAAGCTGAAATGCCAATACTGAAGCGATTTAATAACGGGTTTGACACGATTATTAGTATCTCGCCACTGCTAGGATTGCTGGGGACTGTTTTGGGATTAATTACCTCCCTGGCTTCTCTGCGCATCGGCGATCTGGGTGGCTCCCAAGCTACGGGGGTAACATCCGGAATTAGTGAGGCCTTAACTTCAACTGCTACCGGCTTAGTTGTGGCGATTATTACGCTTTTCTTTGCCAGTGCATTTCGCAGCCTTTATCTGCGTCAAATAGGTCTGATCCAAGAGATTGGCGGACAGTTGGAACTGCTGTATCTCGAACAATACGAACAAAAAGAAGGAAAGATTTCTGATGCGATTACCCAATGAACCAGATAAACAACTGCAAATCAATATCGTGCCGATGATTGATGTCATCTTCGCGATTTTAGTTTATTTTATTATCTCAAGCTTGTTTTTAACTCGTTCCGAAAGCTTGCCAGTTAATCTACCCAAGGCGCAAACTGCTGAAATCCAAAAGACTCAACAAATTACAGTCAGTCTCGATCGCAAGGGTAATCTCGCTCTCGATCGTAAACCTACTCAAATAGATCAGCTGAAAACTCAGGTGGAAGCTTTAGTCAAGCCAAACCAAGCAACAGTAGTGGTGATCAGCGCTGACGAACTAGCTAATCACGGTAAGGTAGTAGAGATCATGGATCAATTACGCAAGATTCCTACTGTGAAACTGGCGATCGCTGCTAAAAAGGGAGTAACGAGCAACGAGTAAGGAGTTTTTCCCTAACATCTAATACCATGGTCCTCAATGATGGCGACAAATAAACTCTGGTTTTAGGAGTCAGGAGTCAGAAGGTAATGGTAGATTTTCCTCCGCGAAGCGGATTTTCTGAGAATAGAACGAAGCTGATTCTTTGCCGCTCCCTGCTTCACCAGCAAACTGAATTAGGTGATGAGCGATCAGTGCAACATGAATCAGATTTTCAATTTGACCAGTTTTCAGAGCTGGTAGTGCCATTTTCCAGAAAGTTTTACGATAGTCACTAAACAGACCGATGCGCACCAAAATATTTGATAGATAGGTTAAACCTTTTCGGATATTTGGCCAAGAAGCACGAGCTGGACTGTCAGGAATTTCCAGCCGATTAGGATAAGTATACTCCATGTTGTAGGCAAACCGTTGATATAAAAATTCCGTTTCATAGGCTGTAGTTATGCAACGTCGCCACATTTCAATAACTTGCTCATAAGGCAACAAAAACTGAACATTTGATTCACGGTTGTCATCAAAGACTAATCTTCCTTCTTTTTCTAATCTGAACCACAGAGGTGTTCGAGGTAAAGCTTGCAGTAAATTAATTGTGAGCATAGGAATTTGGGACAAACGAATAAACTCTAAAATTCGGTCGGCGGTTTCTGTGGTGTCTGTGTCTAGTCCCATAATTATTCCTGATACTACTTCCATGCCATAGCTATTCAAAATCTTGACTGCTTCCAGAATCGGCATACTTAAGTTGTGTGTTTTGGAAATTGCCTGAAGAGCCTCTATTTCGGGTGTTTCAATCCCACAAAAAACCGTGCAGAAATAGGCCTCACGCATCATTTCTAGTAATTTGGGGCTTTGAGCCAGGTTAAGTGTGGCTTCACAGACAAACTGAACTGGATAACCATGGTGCTGTTGCCATTTAATTAAATGTGGTAAAAGTTGCATGGCGGCGTGGCGGTTACCCAGAAAATTATCGTCAACAAAATAGACTGCGCCACAGTTGCCCATTTCTAGAATCGGATCTAATTCTGCCAATACCTGTTCTGGTTTTTTGAGGCGAGGGTTACGACCATAAAGTTCGGGAATATCACAAAACTCGCATTGATAGGGAC
>JBFRWL010000251.1:0-4975 GCA_051439565.1 Prochloraceae cyanobacterium | reverse complement strand
GAACCTGTTTCTCTCACTAAGTAGGGTTTGCTGAAAAAGTCAGTAATAATTCTCGGTTGTGTTAGGTGTTAGGTGGTAGGTGTTTCTCCCCTGCCCCCTGCTCCCTGCTCCCCCTGATTATCTAAATCGATAACTTTTCTTAAACAGTTAACGGACTTATTATTAAATTAATATAAAAATTTTCAGGCTCTCCTTCAGTGAGGCTTAAGTTGTTATCACAAATTAACTTGATTTTTTACTCTATATAATCAATGATAACTCAAAGAGATTGGGACAAATTAGAGGAATTAACTCAAAAGCTCGGCTATTCAAGCATTTCAGGATTAATTGAAGCACTCGCAAAACAAGAAGTATCTATTAATCAACTACTCAACATAATTAAGCAGTAGATAACAGGCTGACTGCCTGACACATTTTAGTAAAGCCTAATATAGGTTCGGCATTTCAACTCTCGAATTCTACTGAACCAGATGGCATCATAATATTGTTTTTTAGCTTTCTTAGAGGCAAAACAAAGTTGAAGATCTTGAGGGAGCAAAGGAATAGAAGAGAATAGAGTTCGACACTAAAGTACATGAACTTGGAGCCGAATCATCGATTATTGCTGTCATTCAAGACATCAGCCGCAGACCAGTAAGAGAACTCAGTTCAACAGAAGAGCAAATCTTGGGCATAGCTGAAGCCAAAGCTAACAACTCGGTGGAGGAAATGGCTGTAGCTTTGGTTCAAAATCCAACAGAAGCAGAAGAAGCGATTAGAGCAATTGCTTTGAAGTCCCCTAATATTCTGCAAAAAGTCTTGTCCTGAAAGGGGTACTAACCCCAGATGGGGTCTTAAATTATAGGAGAGATTTTGGCGGATTTTAAAGCCCATGCGAGAAAGCGTTCCGTGTAATATAAAGCAAGCTGATTACTAACTCCACAAAAAACTGCATCAAAAGCGTGTTCAGCCCAAGGAATTTCCAGCTTCACAGCAAGATTGTCGGTTGCTTTTAGCTTATTGTATAGCTGTCGCCCAAACTTCGCCTGTACTAAGTGGTCACGACTGGCATAAACTAGTAGAGAGGGAGGAAGGTTAGGTCTGAGGTAATTAATGGGAGAAGCTTTTCGATAAAGTTCAGGAAGTTCTTTCGGTGTTCCTCCCAAAAAGTTTTCTAGTACAGTTTGGGTATCGATGGGATTGGGAAAAGGCGGGTCATAATATCCTTGTGTCAAGTTAACAGACCCGTAGTAGTTGACTACTGCTCGAAACGGAATAGCATCTGGCTCATAGGCAGCTAGAGTAGCCAGATGCCCCCCGGCCGAGCGACCCATCACCGCCATTTTTTGGCAATCAACTTCTAATTCATCTCTATGAGCTTGAATATAGTGCAAAGCTGTTCGTACATCCTCAAGCTGGGCGGGAAACTTATATTGAGGTGCGTGACGATAATCAATCGTTATCACTGAGTAATCTTGGGCTGCCATGTAGCAACTAAATTTCTCATAGCCATCAGGAGTGCCTTGTCTCCAAGCTCCTCCGTAGATGAGCACCAAGGCTGGATAGAGACCTGGAAGCAGGGGGCGATAAATATTCAGTTTGAGGTCAACTCCCTCAGGACTAGCAAAGATAATACCCCTTTCGATGCGAACCTTCTTTTCTGGAATACCGCGAAAAACATCTGCGAGCGCAAATGGCTGAGGACGCATTTGAGTTTGTAAGGCTTGAGGAACATCTTGTAAATAGTCTGTGCCCAAAACTGTTTCCATCTCGGTGGCAAATCTCCTCTTGGCCGCAGGTAAATGGAGCAACGGCAGTAGACTTAACACCAGACCGAGTAAGCTAGAGATTAAGATGAAATTGTCTAACCAACTTTTGTGAATAAAAACTGTTAGCATCAGCGCCAGTGTATTAATGGTAATTAGCCAAGGGCTAACTTCTAGCGCACCAACTCTCAGAGGTAGCAAGAAGAAATTAGGGGCGGGAATAACAATCCAAAGACTAAGGAACAATCCTCCAATACTTAAGAGTAAGGGGACTAACCACAAGAAACGAAAAATTTCTGATAAGTTTAGTTGAGACATCTACTCAGGGTATTTTTGTACAGTTAAATAGTCTGACAATTGCGCCAAGGCGCGAGTGCTTAATTTGTGAGAAGATAGCGGCTTGGTCTTAACTCCCCACACTCCCTCCCCCTGATCTCCTCCATCCTCCGGTAAGGGCTTCAGTCGTTGTGGGTCAAGCATAGATTTAGACAGTAATTGAGATATCAGTTTGCTTGCTGTCTTCAATATATTTTGATTGTTGCCAGCGCTACTCATTGGGAGCATCTTTAATTTATTTATTCAACCCATCAATAATCCAGTCACACAATCTGGGGAAATATTGTTTGAGAAGATGCAGACTGTTCGCCATTCTATCGGGAAATACGTGAAGTTGGTTACGAACAATTGCTTGAATTATTTTTTCTATTACTTTAGCTGGCTCGGTTGCCAGACGTTCGGGAAACTCTTCCTTAGTTTGAGCTAAAGTTCCATACCGTTGTGATTGAAGAATGGGAGTCCGGCTGAAAAAGGGATAAACAGCTGTTACTTTCACGTTATAAGTTTTTACTTCATGAAAAAGTCCTTCACTAAAGCCTCGCAAACCAAATTTACTAGTGCCGTAGTGAGCCATGCCTGCCGGAGTTATCCAGCCAGCTAAAGAGGAAATATTAACAATGTGTCCTTTTTGACGAGCAATCATATCAGCGACAAACAGGGAACTCAATCGCATTGGTGTCATCAGATTGACCTGCATCAATCTCTCCCATTTATCGGGTGGAATTTCGTCCATACGACCAAATAGTCCTATCCCCGCATTGTTAATTAAAATATCAACTGGGATATTTAATGCCTTTACCTTTTCATAGAGGGTTTCGCATCCGTCGCGCTTAGAAAGATCGAGCGCCCAACAGGCAACTATATCACCTGTGCTGATCTCGTTTTGAATGATTGCGACTTGCTCGCGAAGCATTTGTTCATCGAGATCCGTGAGAATTAAACGACTGCCCGCTTTTAATAATTGTCGGGTAAATTGTTGACCAAAGCCTCCAGCTGCACCAGTAAGGACGACAACAGCCTGATTAAGAGCGGTCATATGAAACTCTCCTCTATTTTAAATTAATCGAATAGTATCAAAGCTGAGAAGAGAATTTTGACATCAATCTTTTCTGGTATACTTCAAGGTGATTTTCTCTATCAATTTTCTCAAGCTAAATAGCAAAAAACCTTACATGGGTTTAAAATCAACTTGGGCAGTGCCAAAACTCTCTACATTCTCAAACAACTAATTTGCCTCGACTGTTAGACTGGGTTAGCGTTCGCTTTATACAACAAAATTTAAACCCAATTTTAATGAGTACCTCTGTTAACAATCACAAAATACTTGAAACTGTTGGCAAGCAATTAATTGTCGGAGCTGGGTTTGTGGGATTGGGCATAGCTCAGGCCCTTAAAGAAGCTGATATCCTTTACGATCAAGTTGATGCCAGTGATGATATTGGTGGGAATTGGTATCATGGGGTCTACGAAACTGCTCATATTATTTCCTCACGAAAGATTACTCAATTTAGTAATTTTCCGATGCCAGAAGATTATCCTGACTTTCCCAGCGCCCAAAATATGCGGGATTATATTAACGCTTTTGCCGACCATTTTAATTTGCGCGAATACATCGAACTTAACCGTAAGGTTACTTATGTACGACCAGTAGAAGAGAATTTGTGGGAAGTAACCTTTGCCAACGGCGAACAGAGAATCTATAAAGGTGTTTTACTGTGTAATGGACATCATTGGTGCAAGCGTTTTCCCGAATTTGAAGGGGAATTTAAAGGAGAGATCATTCATTCTAAAGATTACAAACGACCAGAACAACTTTGTGGAAAAAAAGTCCTTATTATCGGTGGAGGTAACTCAGCCTGCGATATAGCCGCAGAAGCTGCGCGCGTGGGGTCTACAGCTGTCTTAAGTATGCGCGAATCTATTTGGTTTATTCCTAAGACATTTGCCGGAATCCCCGTAACCGATCTGGGGAAAAAAGGTAAAGGAAAAAGTCCAATCTGGTATCAGCGGTTAATGACTTACTTACTCATTCGCTTGAGTTTTGGTCAGCACCAAAGTTACGGTCTTCCTAAACCCAAACATAGAATTTTTGAGAAACACCCTACGCTCAACAGTGAAGTTCCCTACTATATAAAACATGGTCGTATTATTCCCAAGCCAGGTGTACGTAAGTTAGACGGTTGGTATGTAGAATTTGTCGATGGTACTCGTGAACAATTCGAGCTTATAGTTTGTGGCACTGGTTACTACGTTGCTTATCCATTTTTAGCTCCAGAACTCCAGCGAGTTCGAGGCTCAGTAGTTGAATGTTATGGAGACTGTTTTCTTGATGATTACAAAGGATTATATTACATTGGTTGGTATCAAGCTCGAGGCGGAATAGGTTCGATGATTAGTGCTTTTGCTCCAGTGTTCATCCGCTACCTCAAACTTCAAGACGAGATCAAAATCCCGATTGGTTTAGTTCTCAAAGAAATGGGAGAAAAGTTACCAAAAACCCATCTTATCGGTTCAGATGACATTTTTAACAAACTCGAACAAACTAACCTTAACTTTCGCTCGCTCGTCAAAAAAGCTCATCAAATAGATGCTCAATATCCTAACTTTAGAAATCAACCTCTGGAAAAGAAGGATTTGACTTCACAAGCAAAACTCGAACAAATTCCCCAAAAACAATCGACTTAATCAGTCGTGCAAAAGGTCTGTCAGAAAAGTGATGAGAGGACAGCAAAATTGTGGTTTGATAGTGTTTTTTCAATCCGCGCACCTAGGTCCGAGAAGTTTGTGTCTCTTCTCGGGGCAGGAGCTAGTTTTCCGGCTCCTCTGTATCAAAGATGGTTTGCTGAATACAAAAAACTACACCCTCAGGTGCAAATTATACCAATTCCCTATTG
>JBFRWL010000250.1:0-3131 GCA_051439565.1 Prochloraceae cyanobacterium | reverse complement strand
GAAAAAGGGATTAACTGATGAGCCAATTCAGTATTTTGCGGCTCCTGAAAATCGTGATTTAGGGGTTGTTAAATCAATCCGAAAACCCCGCGTCCGATTAATCATTGCTCCGTTTCCTGACCGACAAAAAAATGAAGAGGATTTCTTCTTTTCACCGAATTCTCAAATCCCCTTGACAACTGGTATTTCAGCTTAAGTTGTCACCAATGACTATACTCTAGTTAATTCTATGTTTCAAGATAATCAAATCAAAACCGCCGCTCTGTTGGGCTTATTGAGTGGCATCCTAGTCTTAGGTGGTTACTGGGCAACAGGTAACCAACAAGGAGCAATGATTGGTCTAATCTTTGCGGCTATCGGGAGTTTTGGCTCCTGGTTTTATTCCGATCGAGTAGCCCTTGCCGCCTACCAAGCCCAGCCGCTCACCCGGAACCAAGCACCAGAACTTTACGATCTGGTGGCGGATTTAGCGAATAAGGCAAATTTGCCCATGCCCCAATTATGTGTGGTACCGACTCAAACCCCTAATGCTTTCGCGACAGGAAGAGATCCTGAGCATGCTGCTGTGGCAGTGACTCAAGGAATCATGCAAATACTAAATCAAGAAGAATTAGCAGGAGTGATCGCTCATGAGTTAACTCACATTAAAAATCGCGATACCTTGACTCAAGCCGTAGCGGGTACTTTGGGTGGTGCGGTAACATTCCTCGGTGAAATGCTAACTTTTGGTGCCTTGTATGGTCCTGTAAGCCGCGATGAGCGTCAGGATAGCAATCCGATTGGTGTTTTGATTTTAGTTATTGTCGCACCTATTGCGGCATCGTTAATTCAAATGGCCATCTCTCGAACCAGGGAATTCTCCGCAGATCGTGGTGCTGCCGAAATCACTCAACAGCCTCTAGCCAAAGCCAGCGCGCTGCAAAAGCTAGAATCTGTCGGAAGACAAGTCCCGATGAATGGCAATCCTGCCTTTGAACCATTGCTGATCGTCAATCCCTTTTCTGGTGGGGGTTTAGAATCTCTATTTCGGACCCATCCCCCGACAGAGGAACGCGTAGAGCAACTACAAGAAATAGCTAGACAACAGCAGAATCTTACTTCTACCAGAGGAAATTCTTTCCTTGGCTAGATGCTCTCGCTGGATGGACTGGTAAAAGTTTACTCCTTACTTGCGACAAGTAATAATTTACTTACTGTCGATTACGCGAATGGTGAGTATTATGTTTTAATTGCTCAGTTTTTTAAGTATTTTATTAAGATGAAAAAACCCCTCAGAATAGTAAGCAGAAACATTAACAAAAACCCTCCTGAATTTAGTAAAGGAGTACGATTGGCACTTTACCAAGGTGAGGGAGAGGTTGGAAGCCCTGAAGCTGTTGAAGCTAACCTCCAACGCCTAGAAGAAGTGGTGGCGAAAGCTCATGCTTACCAAAGCCATATTTGTGCTTTTCCTGAGAAATATAATACTGGATACGCGATAAATCAAGAACAGTGTGAAGCATTAGCTGAATCTTCCGATGGTTTGTCAATACAAAGAACTCAGGAAATTGCCAGAAAATACAAGATGGCTATTGTCCTACCCTATCCCGAAGTTGATAGCAGTAGAAACTACTATGATTCAATTGCTTTTATTGATGCCACTGGAACTGTTGTATCAAACTATCGTAAAACGCATCTATATGGAGCAGCAGAACGGAGGAATTATTCATGTGGTAATGAACTACCTCCAGTGAATAAAATCAATGGTTTTGCTATCGGGATTCTTAATTGCTACGAGTGCGAATTTCCTCCTTTATATCAGTATCTAGCTGAAAAAGGGACTCAACTTGTGATTGGACCTACTGCTGCGGATAATCACTTTACTCTGGCAGACGGAACTGAAAGTCAAGTTCCTTACCAAGATGCAACTAAACATATTATTCCAGCGATGGCTTCGATCTGGAAAATGTTTGTAGCTTATGTTAATCGCCGAGGCTGGGAAAAAGTTCCCGCTGGATGGTGGCAGTATCAAGGTAACTCCGGGATCTGGGGCCCTAACGGTGATTCAATTTTGAAATCGGGACTATCTGAACAGATGTACGATTCACTGTTTATTGCTGATTGTCTTCCCGAAAATCATCCACCTTTTAGCCCTGAAGGAAACCATGTCTTGGATAATCGTCTAACCTTAAACTAGGAATTAATCTGCGGGGGCGACAAGTAAATCAGAAAGCAGACTGTATAAGGGTTGTAGCCCTCATGCCCTTGAGATAATAGGGTGTTTTTCTTTAGTTATCTGTGGGGGAACATCACAGTCTGTACCACATGACACTTGGTATCTATATTTAACTGTTAAATTTCATAGTGGGATTCATGGGTACATCCTTTGTGATGTTTTACGAGAGTAATTATCTACTAACCAACTACACTTTGTTTAACTACTTCCTCAACTTTATTCTTCACATTATCTCGTAGAGGTTTAGTTTCAGCAGCTAGTCTATTTGCTAAAGCATTAAATTCACCATTTTCAGTATGGAGAGTAGCAACCAAGTTATTAACTCTAGAGGAAGCATTCTTGATTAAATTCTTAGTACCTTCTAAAGATTTTGCATCTTCAAGGTTCTGGTTACTAGCAATCTTAGAAGCTTCTACGGCGATGTAATTAGCAGCAGCAACTACTTGTTCTTGTTGGCCATCTACATAAGATACAACAACTGCTCTACCAAATCCTTTAAGACCTTTCTCAATTATCTTAGAACGTTTCTGCTTACCAAGAATTTGTTTTTGCTGATCGCGCATCTTTTCTGTAATGTCACATTCGACACCAATGTCGTTAATCTTAGCTCTCAGACCTCCTTTGTACTCCTTCATAACCTTCTGGTACTCTTGCTTAGCTTCCTTAATGCTCTCAGCACTTTTAGTAACATGATTAGAGTAATTTTGAATGAGAGTGTATTTAGTCATGTCTTGTTCCTTACACATTAATTTGTACATCTCATCACGTTTTCTTTTAGTAGTAAGTGCGTACTGATAAGTTTCCAGAGCCTCTTTATCAAAATTAAGGATCAACTCATCTAAAAATTCTCTTGAGCAATTAATCAAATACTCCATTAATCGCTCTTTATCAAATGCCATCTCAGGTGCTTATGTGT
>JBFRWL010000249.1:0-3292 GCA_051439565.1 Prochloraceae cyanobacterium | reverse complement strand
TGACTGATGACTGATGACTGATGACTGATGACTGATGACTGATGACTGATGACTGATGACTGATAAATGACATGAAACTCACTAAAGGCAAAATCACTGAATTACTGGACGAACCAGGTTGCGAACACAATCACAATAAAGAAAAAGGTAAAAACAAGTCCTGTAAACAACAAGCCCAACCAGGTGCTGCTCAAGGTGGTTGTGCCTTTGATGGAGCTTCAATTGCTTTGGTTCCAATTACCGATGCTGCACACTTAGTTCACGGACCGATCGCCTGTGCTGGTAATTCTTGGAATAGTCGCGGTAGCCTCTCTTCTGGCTCAATGACTTACAAGATGGGCTTTACCACGGATCTCACGGAAAATGATGTTATTTTCGGTGGGGAAAAAAGACTCTACAAAGCGATCGCCCAAGTGATCGAACGCTATCATCCTCCTGCTATCTTTGTTTATTCCACCTGCGTTACTGCTCTTATTGGAGATGACTTGGATGCAGTTTGCCAAGCTGCTAGTCAGAAGTTTTCTACCCCCGTTATTCCCGTTAATTCTCCTGGTTTTGTAGGCAGTAAAAACCTCGGTAACAGGCTGGCTGGGGAATCTCTCTTAGAATATGTCGTCGGCTCTGCCGAACCGGAATATACGACTCCCTACGATATTAATTTAATCGGAGAATACAACATTGCCGGCGAACTTTGGGGCGTTTTGCCACTGTTTGAAAAATTAGGGATTCGGGTACTCTCCAAAATGACTGGCGATGCTACCTATCAAGAAATTTGCACCGCTCACCGCGCCAAACTTAACGTCATGATCTGCTCCAAAGCCTTAATTAATATGGGGCGGAAAATGGAAGAAAAATACGGTATTCCCTATATTGAAGAGTCTTTCTACGGCGTTGCCGATATGAATCGCTGTTTGCGCAATATTGCTGCCAAAATAGGCGACGGGGATCTGCAACAACGGGTAGAAGATTTAATTGTCGAAGAATCTGCCAAATTAGACGAGGCTCTTGCCCCCTATCGCGCCCGACTCAAAGGCAAGCGAATGGTACTCTATACAGGCGGGGTAAAAAGTTGGTCAGTTATTTCCGCAGCCCAAGATTTGGGGATGGAAGTAGTAGCCACCAGCACTAAGAAGAGTACCGAAGAAGATAAAGCCCGAATTAAAGACCTCTTGGGTAAAGATGGCATTATGCTAGCCAAAGGTAATGCCCAGGAGCTACTGAGAGTAATTGAGAAAACCAAAGCAGATCTGCTAGTTGCTGGCGGCAGAAATCAATATACCGCTCTTAAAGCCAGAATTCCTTTCCTCGATATTAACCAAGAACGCCATAAACCCTATGCAGGGTATGTGGGTTTAGTAGAGATGGCAAAGGAAATCGATCACGCTCTCCACAGTCCCGTTTGGAAACAAGTTCGCCAAAGTGCGCCGTGGGAGACAGTGAACAGTTATCAGTTAACAGTTAACAGTTAGCAGCAACAAATAACCAATCACTAAGGACAAAGGACAAATGGCTACTACCGTTACTAAGAGTAAAAAACCTGCTGCTGTTAATCCCCTCAAGTTGAGTCAGCCTTTTGGTGCAGCGTTAGCTTTCCTGGGGTTGAAGGGAATTATCCCTCTATTTCACGGTTCTCAAGGTTGTACTGCTTTTGCCAAAGTCTTGTTGGTGCGTCATTTTCGCGAAGCAATTCCCTTAGCCACTACCGCCATGACTGAGGTGGCTACGATTTTGGGTGGTGAAGAAAATATCGAGCAGGCAATTCTTACTCTAGTAGAGAAAAACAAGCCAGAAATGATTGGTTTGCTGACTACTGGGTTAACGGAAACTCGCGGGGAAGATATGGATGGAATCCTCAAGAGTATTCGCAAGCGTCATCCCGAACTAGATTATTTACCAATTATCTTTGTTTCTACTCCTGATTATACTGGAGCGATGCAAGATGGTTATGCTGCTGCGGTGGAGTCAATTGTGTCTACCCAATACGGTGTCTTTGTCGAACCCGAACCTCCCCTTGCCAATGTAGCTGCAATTCATACTCGACCACAGGTAACGGTTTTAGCTGGTTCTGCCCTTTCTCCTGGGGATGTAGACGAAATTAAAGAGATTATTGCAGCTTTTGGCTTAAATCCTCTAGTTATACCCGATTTATCTGGCTCAGTGGATGGACATCTCGACGATGATTACAATGCGGTAACTCCTGGTGGTACTACCCTAGATCAGTTGAAGCAACTAGAGCGATCGCACTTTACCATTGCCATTGGCGAAAGTATGCGCAAAGCCGCCGAAATCCTGCAACAAAGATTCGGGACAAATTATGAGGTATTTTCCCGTATATCCGGTTTAGCAGCCGTAGATAACCTGATCTGGAGATTAGCTCAAGTGGTTGATTCGGTTTGCCCTCCTCATTTTCTGGCTACACCTCAAATTCCTGCTAAATACAATCATCAGCGTCGTCAACTTCAAGATGCTATGCTCGATACCCATTTTTATATCGGGGGGAAAAAGATTGGTTTGGCATTAGAACCAGATTTGCTCTATCAAACCAGTTGGTTACTCAAAGATATGGGAGCCGAAATTCAAGCAGCAGTAACTACTACTAAATCTCCTTTACTGAAACAATTACCAATAGAAAATGTAACTATTGGTGACTTGGAAGACTTAGAAGATTTAGCAGCAGGCGTGGATTTAATTATCACTAATTCCCACGGCAAAGGTTTAGCTCAAAAGTTAAATACTTCATTATATCGATTGGGTTATCCGATTGTTGACCGCCTAGGTAATGGTTCTCGTTGTTTAGTCGGTTATCGAGGAACAATGCAATTTTTATTTGATGTTGGCAACATTTTCTTAGAACAAGAAGAACTAGTAACACAACATTAATTGTTGTTGAAAGTGTTAAAAATAATACAGTCAATCAGGAAATTTTAGTTGATAGTGAATTTAAGGACATGACTTCTGTAGCACTCCGAGAAAAAACCCAAAAGTTACTAAATTTTGACGAGCTTTTTCTTCAGGAATTGATTGAGCAAATTCACTTACAAGAGCCAGGAAAAGTGTTTCAAAGCTGGCCAGATACCTTGGTTTTAGATTTTTTTATTACTTCTGACCCTCAGCTCCTGAGTGGCTTTAATCCCCATCGCCTCAATCAATTATTAATCTCTGCTTTTTATCAGGCGATCGCCAAACTGATTGAACAAAAAACTGGTCATGATACTCAAAGTTTTGTTCACGTCGCAGATAAAAAATCTAGCTCGGCAGTGGTTTTTTGTGGTGGGGTCTTAGTAGTATATTC
>JBFRWL010000248.1:0-24137 GCA_051439565.1 Prochloraceae cyanobacterium | reverse complement strand
CTCGTGGAGAAAAGTCGCCTTTAATTTTTACTTGTTGAGGAGCGCAAGCAGCAACAAAATCATCTAGGATCTGATTAACAGCTTCTTCATGAGAAATGTAGCGATCGCGGTAACTATTGATATAAAGTTTCAGGGATTTTAGCTCCACCACTCGCCCATCGGGACAATAGGTAATGTAGATAGTGGCAAAATCAGGATAGCCAGAAAAGGGACATTTACAAGTAAATTCTGGCAGAGTGATATTGATATCGTAGTGCCGTCCGAGACGAGGGTTAGGAAAAGTAATTAATTCTCCTTCCGCAATGGCACGTTCGCCGTATTTGATTTCCTTTTTGTCTTCCTGTTGCTCGGTCGCTTGCTGCTGCTGGCTGTCTGAATAACTCATAAACTTTGCTAAAAGCAAAACTGCTATCAAACATATTATCCAATACTGCTCGGTTAGGCTTCAAAGTCATATGATGAGGCAAATTTAGAATTTAGAATTTAGAATTAAGAATCAATTTTGAGCTTAACCGAACAGTATTGACATATTATCTGAAGCGATCGCCAAGGGCGCACCTTCGGTGACCGCGCAATGTCTGGGCTCCGCCGAGATCGCTCGCAGAAGACTAGACATATTTAAGTGTTTGAGTAGGGAAGGTTGTTAAAATTAACCTGATATCATTAATCTGAATCTGTAAGGTCTATCAATTGAGATGCGAATATTAGCCCTTGTCCCCGGTGGAATTGGCGATCAAATCCTCTTCTTTCCTACTCTGTTTGACCTCAAACAAAAATACCCGCAGGCTGCTATTGATGTCATCGTCGAACCTCGTGCTAAGAGTGCCTATCGGGTTTGTGCGGACGTTCATCAAGTTCTCAGCTTTGATTTTAGAGATCGCAATGGTTTAGCAGACTATCTCAACCTCCTAGGTACCATTCGCGATCACGAGTACGAGATGGCGATTAGTTTAGGGCGGCGCTGGACTGTGGGGCTACTACTGTGGCTAAATGGCATTCCGGTACGGGTAGGCTACAAAACTAACTTATCCTGGTTTTTCTCTAATCCCGTCCCCGTACATACAGATCAATACACTGCCCACATGTATCACGATCTACTCAAGGGTCTAGGTATTAGTACTCCTTGTTCGGAACTGAAAGTTAGCGTACCCACAGAAGATATTGACTGGGCAGAAGCAGAACAAAAACGCTTGGATATCAAAGAAAGTGGTTACATTCTACTTTACGGCGGTGCGGGCGAGATGGCACAGGCAAAAGGAATCAATGAAATCTATCCCGTACCTAAATGGCAGCGAATCGTCGAAGATATCAAGCGCAAACAGCCAGAAATTCCCATTATTTTGCTTCAAGAATCAGAAGATCGGGAATGGATAACCATGATGAAAGAGGCTTGTCCGGAACTAAAGGTCACAGCACCATCGGATATTGGCAAATTAGCAGCAATAATTGCTGGTGCAAATTTAATGTTATGTAGCGATAGCATGCCAATGCACCTCTCAGTAGCAGTGGGAACTTATACTGTTGCTTTATTTGCAGCTACAGAAGCCAAAAAACTACTCCCTCCCAACAGCGATCTAGCTTATGGAATCGAATCTTCAACTGGCTTAATTGCAGATATAGAAACTGAAAAAGTACTAGAAAAAATCTGGCGTAGCTAGACTAGCAGTTTTCCTCACTTGCGATGGCGTGCGCAATGGGGAATAAGGAGTGGTATCAAAAACACTCAAGAGCCAAACTAATGCGCGATCGCTTAGCTCGTTTCTTTCAATTTCGGGAACGCCAGACCAAATGGCAACAAGAGGTGCTGGCAGGGAGCGCCACCTTTTTGACAATGGCATATATTTTGGTGGTTAATCCTACCATTCTCTCTAATGCCATTTTCCTGGAACAACCCCAAGATTTATTTCAGGAGTTAGTCATTGCCACGGCTCTATCAGGGGCGATCGCCACTTTAATTATGGGTATAGGAGCAAATTATCCTTTTGTCTTAGCACCAGGAATGGGGTTAAATGCCTTTTTTGCCTTCTCGGTAGTCAACGGATTGGGAATTGACTGGCGAATAGCCCTAACAGCTGTATTTGTGGAAGGATTAATTTTCATAGTTCTGACCCTAACTAAAATCCGCAGTCAAATTGTTAAAGCCATTCCTCTGTGTCTGAAACAAGCAACAGCAACAGGGATCGGTTTTTTTATTGCTTATATTGCCTTAACTGGCGATCCAGCAGCGGGCGGGGCAGGGATAATCGTCTCTAGCCAAGCAACTACAACCGCTCTGACCGAAATGAATCAAGCACCAACTTTACTGGCGATCGCTGGTATTTTTATTACTTCTGCTTTTGTTGTCCGTCGCTTGACTGGAGCGCTGCTGTGGGGAATTCTAGCAACGGCAATCCTTGGATGGATTGTCGGCGCTGCCCCTTGGCCAAACGCGATCGCCGCTTTACCTCAATTGCCAGTAAATTTATGGGGTCAAGCCTTAGTCGGCATCTCTCAAATTAACCTAGAGCAAATCTGGGACTTAGTAGCAGTAATCTTTGTTTTTCTGTTTGTCGATTTCTTTGACACGATCGGAACCCTAACGGGAGTAGCAACCCAAGCGGGATACATTAACGAAAAAGGTGAATTGCCGCGTGCCGAGCGAGCTTTGATCGCAGATGCTTTGGGTACGTCGATCGGGGCATTATTGGGAACTTCTACTGTCACCACCTACATTGAATCTGCTGCTGGTGTTTCCCAAGGAGGACGCACTGGTTTTACTGCTGTAGTGGTAGCGATTTTGCTCGCTATCTCAGTATTTTTTCTTCCTCTCATTCAAGCCATTCCTCCCTTTGCCACAGTTCCAGCACTGCTGATTGTGGGCGTTTTGATGGCAGGAAATGTACGCTTAATTCGTTGGGAGGATCCGGCGGAGGCAATTCCCTCATTTTTAACTATTTTGATAATGCCCTTGAGTTTTTCCATTGCCGAAGGTTTAGCAGCAGGCTTTATCACTTATCCCGCGTTGAAGCTATTTCAGGGAAAAGTGAAGGAAACTAACTTAACTATATGGATTTTGGCTGGAATATTTGTGCTGCGCTTTGTTCTCAAGGTACTGAACTTTATCGCCTAGAATACCGATTCAGTAATGCAAAAATCCCTGGCTAGGAGAGAGGGGGGAGTGTGGACAGTAATTTTATCTACCTTGTCCCCCTTGTCTCCCTCTGCTGCCTTTGCCGCTCAATCTTCGGCAATCAAGATCGCTGTAATATTATCTGATCCACCTGCCTCTTTTGCTCCCACAATCAGTTGTGATACTGCCTCCTCGCAAGTAGAGCTTGACTGGAGATATTGCTCAATTGAACTATCCTCAAGTTCTTCTGTCAGACCGTCGCTACACAAAAGTAAGAGATCGCCCGCTTGTACATCTAGGGTTTCTATTTCTATAAACTGCAGTCCCTTACGTCCCAGACATTGGAATAACACGTGACGCAAAGGATGGGTTTTTGACTGTTCTAGAGTTATTTTACCTGCCTTCAGCGTCCGGGCAACCCAGGTATGGTCTTCTGTAATTTGTTCTAATTGTTCTTCTCGCAGCCTGTAAAGACGGGAATCACCCACGTGAGCCCGCCAAGACTCTTGTTGGCGAAATAGTACTACTAAGACAGTAGTACCCATATCAGCAAACTGTGGATTAGTGTATTGTTTGTCTAAAATACTCTGGTTGGCTCGAAAAAGTGCCTCTTTGAGTAAAACATTAGAAGGAGAATCACTGTCCCAATTCAGGTCGAGATAAGCTTGAATTTCCTTGGTAGCAATTTGACTAGCCTCTTGCCCTCCAGCATGTCCTCCCATACCATCGGCAACAATGAAAAAGCGCCCTTCGGGATCGATATAGTAATCATCCTGATTTACTGAGCGTAGTAGTCCTGGATCGGTAAGACCCTTGAAGCGACGTGTCATACTTTCTTAGCCGGTTTGGTGTCAAGTTAGTAAGTAGATTGTCGATTATCCTCACTTAAAAGTGGAGGGCTTGTCTTGATTTCTAACTGAAATGGGTAGCAAAGTCAAATTATTACAACGTCCGATCTGTGCGATCGATTCGTCTGAGCAAGCGAAATAGTGCTAAACCTGGGAGTGCTGCCACGAAGATTACTACTACTGCCAGTTCTACATAAGCATTAACTAGTAAGAGAGTAGCCGATAAAATAAAAGCACTAGTAAGTAAAGTATAGTTGCTAGCTAGTTGAATACTACTCATACGGCGCAATAAGCGATCGGACTCGCTAGAGCGAACTCGCACGCGCAGGTCTCCTCGCTCTAACTTATCGATCGTATCTTCAATCCGTCGGGGTAGATTTAATGCGGTGGTACTAACTTGAGCCGCTTGCCGTCCCAACTCGTCGAGTATAGTATTACCGAGACTGTTACCGTTGTTAAGATTGCCGTTGGTCATAATTTGCATGGCAAAGGGTTGTGCCACCTCCATAAAATTAAATTCTGGGTCTAGGCCTTTGCCTACTCCTTCTAGAGTAGAGAAGGCTCGCATGACAAAGGTAAATGTTGCCGGGAAGCGAAAAGGCTGATCGTAGGCAATTTCATAGAGATCGTCGCTAATTTGATTCACAGACTGCGCCTCAAAAGGCTTGTCCATAAAATTATCCAGCATAAACTGAATTGAGCGCCGCACCGGACCCATGTCTTCAACTGGGGTTAGCGCACCCAAATCAATTAGAGAACTAACGACGCGATCGGCATCTTTTTGGGCAATGCCAAACAGAGTTTCCATTAATTTCTCGCGTACATTACTCTTAATCTGCCCCATCATGCCAAAATCATAAAAAATTAATCCTCCTTCCGGACTAACCGCTATATTACCCGGATGAGGATCGGCATGGAAAAAGCCATCGTTGAGTAACTGTTGTAAATAAGCCTTGGCTCCCATTTTTGCCAGTAGCTTCCGGTCTAAACCAGCAGCTTCTAAGGCTTCGTAGTGACTTATTTTAATCCCAGGTAAATACTCTAAAGTTAAAACTCGTGGCGAACTGTAGCGCCAATAAACGCGGGGAACTTGTACCCAATTTTGCTGGCGAAAGTTGCGGCGGAAGGTATCGGCATTGCGACCTTCATTGAGATAATCAGTTTCTAGCCAGAGGATGCGACAGCATTCTTCATATATTCCCAGCCAATCTCTACCTTTTCCCCAGCGGGGATGGTTTTGAAAGTAACGAGTAATTTGTTTGAGAATAGCTAAATCGATGGTGAAGAGTTGTTTTAAACCCGGTCGCTGTACTTTAACTACGACTTCTTCACCACTGTGAAGTACAGCTTTGTGAACTTGTCCCAAACTCGCAGCAGCTATAGGAGTGGGATCAACACTGCGAAATAATTGAGTAACCGGCTTATCTAAATCTTTTTCAATTATTGCTGCTGCTTGTTCGTAGGTAAAGGCGGGAACCCTATCCTGAAGTTTTGATAGTTCTTCTACATATTCGCTAGGGAACAAATCCCCACGGGTGGAAAATAGCTGACCTACCTTGATGAAAGTAGGACCTAACTCTAGGAAGCTCTCTCGGATCCAAATTGCTTGTTTTTTGCGCCTTTGGGAGAGTTTTTCTTCCGTATATCCACCCCGATAAGTCCACTTTTTTCCGTTGCACCACATTTCAAACAAGAAGGTTAAAACAAAAACCCAAATGTCAAAACGACGACGGATGCGGGAGTAATTTTTTCTATTCCAGCGATAGGCTTTTTTAGCAGCTTCAGGTTGGTAAATAGGTTCTGCAGACACGGCATTAGGCGTGTAAGGAAAAGAATTTTTGGTGTTTTGAGAGAGAGCAGACACTAGGTCGATCTAATAGATTTTTACTTAAAATTGCTTTTTTGAAAGGTAATTAAATGGTTTTGGCTTAACCAAATTAACTTTAATAGCTACTGACTACTGCTTAGACAAGAATTAATTTGACTCGTTGCGATAGTTTTTTAACTCGGAACGCAACCTAGCAATTTCAGCACGCAGTTCGTCAATCATTTCTTGTAAATCCACAGAAGAGTCTGTTCCCACAGAGGTAGAGATAGTGCTTGCTTGAGTGCCTTGTTCTATTTCTTGCTCGGCTCGCTCGAGCACTTCAGAGGTGAACTGGCGCAGTTTTTCCCGCTGTTCGGCATCAAATTTGCCCAGTTCACTTAAAGTATTCGTAAAAGCTTCTTCAACTTTCTCCCTGAGAACTTCTGCTAATGCTCTGCCAAAAAAAAAGGATTGAATGACGGGATTGCTCATAAGAAGTATTTTTTTATCACCTTTCGTTACAAATTATATCCTGCTTCTTTAAGATTCTGGTATTTTGCTTGAAAAATGGAGTTTAGATTACCTGGCAACCAAAATTAGCCCAATTAAGCGTAAATGGTAGCTATAGATAATTTTAAGTAGTTAATTAACTCTTAATGAGCTTTAAAGACAATTAAAACCTTTTTATCCTTAAAATCTTCTTGAATTCGCAAAAATATTCAAGAAGCATGCCATATACTCAGAAAAGCTAAAGATTTTGCGATCGAATCTTGGGTAAGCTAAGCTGCTACGCTTTTAAAAAAGATTTATGAATGAGATCAAAACTTACCTAGTGCGATCGCCCCTAAAATCAGCAAGCCAAATCCTAACCTATACCAAACAAATACCCAACTATTTCGTCTTTTCAAGTAGCCAATTAGCCAGGCGATCGCTAGATAAGAAAAAACTGTTGCTGAAATTACTCCAACTGCTATAGTTATCCACTCGTGACTGGTAATCTTGTCGTCAAAAGCGTCTTTTAGTTGCACTAACCCAGCCAGAGTAATAGCAGGTATTCCCAATAAAAAGGAAAAACGAGCCGCTGTAGAACGTTCTAAATCAATAAATAGCCCAGCAGTAATCGTAGAACCAGAACGAGAAACGCCAGGAATTAAAGCTAGAGTTTGAGCTAAGCCCATTAATATTCCATCTTTAGCACGAAGATTGGCAAAATCTCGCTGGTGAGTACCTAGATATTCTGCCAAGGCGAGTAATAAAGCCATAACAATAGAAGCAAGGGCGATCGCTATCATACTCCGCAGAGGAGAATTATCCCCATAGATACCCGATACTTTCAGTAAAAATCCTATAATTACGATCGGCAAAGTTCCCAAAGCAATTCCCAAGCTCATGCGAAAATCGCTAGATTGGTAATCAGATTTTTGAATGGCTCTAACCGTTCCAGTGGTAAGCTGTACTAAATCTATCCAGAAATACCACAGCACTGCAAAAATGCTTCCAAGTTGAATCACTGCAGTAAAAGTTATCCCTGGATCTCCCCATCCCAATGCTACTGGTACGGCTTTTAAATGAGCTGTGCTACTGATCGGCAAAAATTCTGTCAACCCCTGCACCATCCCTAAGATCGCAGCCTGAAAGAGATTTAAATGGGACATCGGTTCGCTATAACTCAGGCTTGATGTTGTTTGTTCACCTGCGCTGATTAGGGTAGTCATCCCCCGATCGTTAGCTAAGGACAAATTGATATTTAATGCTTGTAAGACTAAACTGAGGAAGGTGCCTAGCGCGATCGCGCCTAAAAAAGTTAAACATTTTTGCTTTAATCGGGTCATGCTATTTCGATCAAACCTCCAGCCCTTGAAACAAGATGCAAGACTCCTCTGATATAACCTAACCCCGACACTTTACACAAGTAAGTTATTTGTCACTCAAATCAAGCTTGATCCTCTCCTGCAAGAATATTCTTGATCTAATAGGTTCAAATACATTAAGCTCAGTAAAGATTAATAAAGAATATTAAAATCATTTTGTTTAACAATACTTTGTTTTCAGCAACATCTTCATCTAGCACCGATAACTGGACTCTCTCAGAGGAAAAATCCTTAAGCAAACCTCAGCAAAAAACTCAAGAGCGTCAAGCTTGGTTAGTTTTCGCTGCTTCAGCTTTTCTAGTTTCTGTGCCAGTTTTTGTTCAAGCTCCTCTAGTGAGACTGTTTCCCTGGTTAAGCTTACTCCTGACTGGAGGATGGTTATATTTGAGCTTTGTCTTGTGGTCCCGTCCTCAAACTAAACTGTGGGCTGACTTACTGTTAGGGTTCAGTTGGAGTTGGCTAGCAGGTTCAATTTACTGGGGTTGGCTGCGAACCGAACCATTAATCCACTTACCAGTAGAATCTATAGCATTGCCTTTTGCTCTTTGGTGCTGTTGGCGAGGTTGGGGACTAATTGGCAACCTGTTTTATCTTGGTTCCCTTCTCGGTACTGCTATCACTGACTTATACTTTTATTTAACTGGTCTAATCCCCTATTGGCGACAATTGATGTTAGTTAAACCCGAGCTAGCTACACCAATTTTTCAGCAAAGCTTGACACTAGTCCAAACTACCTGGGGAATAAGCTGGGCTATAGTTTTAGTGAATATACTTTTAGCTCTGGGTCTCTGGTCGTTGCAAAAACAAGCAATCCACAGGTGGGCTTTTGCTGGCGCATTATTGAGTACAATCTTAGTAGATTGTTTATTCTGGGTAGCAGCATCTCTAGCGTGAAGGATATATTTTTTACTATATTAGAGAGCAAAAGTACGAGGTCTATTTTTCCAGCCTCGGACAATTTCCAGAAAAAATACCTATCATTAAGTTGTAATCGCTTCTCTAGTAGAGGTTAATTTGGACAAAATTCCTCACTTGGTGCTTCACACTGCAAAAGGGCATCGCTACCTACCATTAGTAGGTGGCACCTACTGGACTATAGGTAGAAGTAAGGACAATAATTTCGTCATTTCCGATCAGTGGATTTCCCGCAATCACGCTATGTTGCAGTCAACGGCAAGGGGAGAATTTTATCTAATAGATCTCGGCAGTCGTAACGGGACTTTTGTCAACGGACGTAGAGTTAGCATACCCGTAATTCTCAACGATACCGATCTTCTCACTTTAGGTAAAACTAAGTTAGAGTTTCACTGTCCCAAGAGTAAACTTCTAGCAAATGCACCCAAAAGTCTACCTGGTAGGATAGACTACGATACTCCCACCTCAACTTTGCACGTGCGGCGTTTGATGTCGGTAGTAGTCATAGATATTCGCAACTATACTCTTTTAGCAAGGCAGCTAGATGATAACCTTCTCTCCTTACTGATTGGCACTTGGTTTCGTCAGGCAGGTAATATTATCCGTAATTCTGGTAGTTGGGTTGATAAATATATCGGCGATGCCTTAATGGCAATCTGGTTTCACGGACAAAAAAACGCCACCAAAGAAGAATTAACTAGAATTTTTGGAGCAGTTATTTCTCTCAACAAGATGACAGTAGATTTAAACGACAAATATCCTTTGCCTTTTGACCTACGAATTGGCTCAGGTATGAATACTGGCTATGCTATGGTTGGCAATACTGGTACTGGGGATCATCCAGATTACACTGCTATTGGCGATACTGTTAATTTAGCTTTTCGTTTGGAATCAGCCACCAAAGAAATTGGTTCGGATCTTGTTTTAGGAGAGACAACTTATAGTTACCTGTCGGAATTAGCAGAGATCCAACAGTGCTTTGAGCAATATACAGTAAAACTTAAAGGTTACGAACAGCCTAAAACAATCTATGGAACCAAATTTGAGAATTTAGACCTTTTTTTTCTAAGTAATTCCCTAGACGATCGCCTTGCTGTTCGATGGTAGATTCTGTCCAGAAAGCTTCTGTGGCCATTCCAAGGTAGCTATTGGTATAGTTGGTTGTCATCTTCAATTAAATCGACTTGAAAAACTTGGGAAAAGACCTCAGCTATATCCGAGCGTACCCGTTGAATCTCAATCTGAGGCATAAAATGAGCAATACTAACTACAGGCTTATTATCAATGCCACAAGGGATTATATGTCTGAAACCGGAGAGATCTGGGCAAACATTGAGAGCAAACCCATGCATAGTAATCCAGCGACGAACTTTGATGCCAATGGCAGCAACTTTACCTCCTTCTAGCCAAACCCCTGTTAAACCGGGAAGGCGATATCCTTCTAGTCCGTAAACTCTCAGTACTCGAATAATAACTTCTTCTAATTGGCGCAAATACCAGTGCAGATCTTTTTGGTAGTAGCGCAAATTGAGAATGGGATAGCCGACTAACTGACCAGGACAATGATAGGTAACTTCTCCGCCTCGTTCAACCCGATGAACTTCCCAGTTAGTTTGGGTGGGATCGAATTTGAGATCATCTAAACTAGCTCCAGTTCCTAAAGTGTACACTGAGGGATGTTCTAGTAACACAAAAACATCTTTGAGGCTGAAGTTATTAATTCTTTGAGCGACTAGGGATAGCTGCCGTTCCCGGGCAATAGTATAAGGGACTAATCCCTGATTAGAGAAAATACACTGCCGTCTTTGTTTCAATTTTCAAACTGGATTGGTATTAAAGTCTACTTGAATTTTAAGAAATGTCAAGGGATGCAAAGGATGATAAAAAGAATCGAAAAAGCTATGTTTTCCAAGATACAAAATGCTAGTCTAATTTTATTAGCTCAGTCAGTGCAGGAGGATTCTTATTCTAGAAGATACCCTAGTTTCTGAATACCATGTCCGCAACAGAAGCTAAACTTGATAGAATAAAAGAAAAGTAGATGTTTCTTACTATCAGTAATGGTAAGTTCGGAGGTTAGTTGAACAATAAAATTCTATTCGAGGGTTTTACTGGTTAACTAATTGCTAAATTGGGGCGTTGGCTCAGTAATTTATCTTCCTGAACAGCGGGCTCAAGGGGGAATTTACTCTCATGTTAAGAGTAGAGTAAGCTCGTTAGAAGCAAAACAAGAATTAGCAGTCGCTAGTACTAGACGATCGCTTCAGAACAGACAGTAAAATTTTTTCAAGGAAAAAGTAACAATTTTTGTTGTTGCTTATTCTGAACTACTGACATTGTAAAGGATGGAGTATTCAGTATGAAGCTTTTGATCCAAGGTAACAACATTGCAGTAACCGACGCAATCCACGATTACGTGCAGCAGAAGCTAGAAAAAGCAGTGAAGCACTTTCAGAACATGACTACTAAAGTTGACGTGCATTTGTCGGTAGCACGCAATTCTCGGATCAACAACAAACATAAAGCAGAAGTAACAGTTTACGCTAACAAAACAGTAATTCGGGCGCAAGAAAATAGCGAAAATCTCTACGCTAGCATTGACATGGTATCTGATAAGATAGCTCGTCAGCTACGTAAATACAAAGAGAAACAACTATATAAAAAGACTCATGCACAAGCAAAAATCACTGAGGTGGTGTCAGAGGAACCAATTAAACAAGATCTAATTGGCGAACGTGCACCTGAGTTGCCGGCTGAAGTGGTAAGAATGAAGTACTTTACCATGCTGCCAATGACAATTGAAGAAGCTCTAGAACAACTACAGCTAGTCGATCACGACTTCTATATGTTCCGCAACAGCGCCACCGATGAAATTAACGTGATTTATATGCGCAACCACGGCGGCTATGGAGTCATTCAACCTCGTCCAAATAACAACGGTAATTCTAACGGCTTGAAATAAAAGGTTGAGAACAATATTTTGTTGGTATGGGAATAGGGCATGGCAACCAGCCTAAAGATAGGAAGCAATGCCCAATTTCCAATCAGCGTCAAAGCAGATTTGAGCTTATTCTTGAGCGGGAACAGTTTCTTGACTATCACGAGATTCCCAGAGTTCTGGCGATGCCTGGAGGACAAAGGGAAGATGAGCTCCGGCTAATCCTCGCTTAATCCTTTCTAGAGTTTTGTCAAAGATAACAAATAGAGGATAAATTTTATCTGTCCCTTCGTTGAGCATATGTTCTTCCGGAGGAGGCATCAACCACTCATAGTCTCTATCTAACCAGACTTGAGTCTGTCGCCAGCGACCGAGAAGAGCGGAAAAATCTTCCTGGGGGCGATGAATATAGACAAGGATTTCTACCCCCATTTTAATTTTCCATTCTGGATCGCAGGTCAAAATTGCCAGATCGCAAGGTAAGGAAATAGCCCCCTGTAGGGGGGCCGTCAAATTATTCCCTACTGCTGGAGGCGAATTACGAATTCTGACTACCGGCAAAGGAATAGCGATCGTGCTTTGGTTCGGTCGTCGCAAGCTAGGCAGCAACTCTAAGTAAGGTCGATACTGCTTCAGAAGTGCGATCGCCCCATCGCTGCTACTATATGCAGATAGCAGTATTTCGTAATCAGATTGCTTAATAGACATAAAGATTTAATTGTCTAGAGTTTAAGTTTCCATTTCCAGAACAAATCCGAATTCCTTGCCAACAAAGTTGCTTAAGCCAAAGCATCAAACATCTTAAACATTGGCAGATACATAGCCAGCAAAATCGTACCTACTATTCCGGCTACTAAAACCATCATCAGCGGTTCTATCAGACTGGTAAGTGCTTTGATAGCTTGTTCCACCTCATCTTCATAGAAATCAGCAACTTTCATCATCATGGCATCCAACTCGCCAGTTTCTTCTCCAATACTGATCATCTGAATTGCCAAGGGAGGAAAAACCTTCTCTTGTTGGAGAGCTAAACTGAGCATCCCTCCTTGCTGAATTTCTGCTTTTGCCGATTCGATCGCATTAGAAACTACCTGGTTACCAGCTGTCTCGCTTACGATATCTAGGCAGTTGAGAATTGGTACTCCCGAACGAGTCAGAGTCCCAAAAACTCGGCAAAAGCGAGCTACTACTGATTTTTCATTCAATTCGCCGAATAAGGGCATTTTTAAGAAAAATCTATCTATTTGTACCCGTCCAACTGGGGTTTTATAGTACTGTCTCAAGACAAACACAGTTACTGCTGTGGCAATAATCGGAATCAGAACTTTCCAACTTCTCATCCACGAACTCAAGTCAAGCATAAACTGAGTTAGAGCTGGTAAATCCACCCCGAGACCTTTAAAAATGTCTGCAAAGATTGGTACGAGGAATAGCGTCATACCGATAAAAACTGCCACTGCGAGGAAGCCAACTGCCACTGGATAAGCCATTGCTGATTTGATTTGGTTTTGCAGACGTGCCATATCTTCGAGTAGCTTGGCTAATCGGTTCAGTACTTCGTCGAGAACGCCACCTACCTCACCTGCCTCAACCATACTAACGTAGAGTTTATCGAAGCATTGAGGCTGTTTTCTCATTGCCTCAGAAAGGCTGATACCCTGCTGAACCATAGCATTAATTTCTAGTAGGGATTTTTTGAGCTTGGGGTTGGGAGACTGCTCGGCTAAGACTCCCAGGCATCTGACTATAGCCACTCCAGCATTGATCATCACGGAAAATTGACGGGAAAAGACGGCTTTATCTTTAATTGTGACATTGCTCAAAGCCATCTCTAGCTGGGATAAGTCAATCTCTAAGCCCGCTTTTCTTACTTTACCGATGGCAGGATACTTATTTTTGAGTAAACTGCGAGCTTGTTCGGGAGATAAGGCATCAACTTTTTCTTTGGAAAACTTTCCGGTTCTATCTCGAACCTCAACAATATAACTTGGCATGGGTGAAATTAAAATAAAGTCCAAACTCAAAATTAGGTACTTAACCGCGACGGAATGAACGACCTCTAGTCATAGCTGCTGCGCCACTGAGAAGACGTTGTAGCTCGTCAGGCTTACTACTCTTAGAGATCGCCTCTTCAAAGGAAATAACATCGCTGTTGATTAGCTGGGCTAAAGTCTGTTCCATTGTCTGCATTCCCAATTTGCTGCCAGTCTGAATAGCAGAATAAACTTGAGCCGCTTTACCTTCTCGAATCAGGTTGGCGATCGCTGGGGTAACAATCATAATTTCCTGAGCTAGCGCTCGCCCAAATTCACCAGGCTTGGGGTTTTTCTTTTTCGGTAGGCATTGACTGAAGACAGCTACTAAAGAGTTAGACAGCATGGTCCGGATTTGCGCTTGTTGTCCAGCAGGAAACACGTCGATCATTCGGTCTACAGTGCTAGCAGCAGAGCTAGTATGTAAAGTGCCAAATACCAAGTGACCCGTTTCTGCTGCCGAAATTGCTAGAGCAATTGTTTCTAGGTCGCGCATTTCACCTACGAGGATGATATCTGGGTCTTCTCGGAGGGCGGCTTTGAGGGCATTGGCAAAGCTTTTGGTATCTTCTCCTTTTTGACGTTGGTGAAATAAGCTTTTGGCATTGGGGAAAACATATTCAATTGGGTCTTCCACTGTGAGAATATGTTCCGCTCGCGTCTGGTTGATCAAATCCAAGATTGCTGCTAGGGTAGTTGTCTTTCCCGAACCAGTGGGTCCGGTGACTAAGATCAGTCCTTTGGGTCTTTCTGCCATCTCTCGGACTACATCTGGCAAACCAAGTTTGTCAAATTGAGGAATTTTGGAAGATAAGGCTCTTAAACAAGCTGCATAACAACCCCGCTCTTTATAGACATTAACTCGAAAGCGAGCTAAGCCTTTTACCCCGTAAGAACAATCTAGCTCCCAATTTTGCTCCAATTCCTTGCGCTGTGTATTGTTGAGCATACTGAAGATCAGTCGCTGACACTGCTGAGGAGTGAGGCTTTCGTCATTGATGGCAGCTAGTTTGCCACTGATGCGGAAGTAGATTGGCGCTCCAGCTTGTATGTGCATGTCAGAACCGCCCATTTCTACTAGCTGTTCCATTAAGTCTTCAATCATTAAATCCATGACCATTTTGTTTCTCCTATCTGTAACTTCGATGGCAAAAATTTTTTTAGTCTTCAAAACGAGAGGTCAGACAGTAAGGACAGTCGAGCCATTCCGGCTGTAATTCTGCTTTACAAGTGCGACAGGTTAGAGAACTCTTGCGTTTGGCTTTGAGTTCTGCCTCTAGACCAGAATCGGTGAATGTTACCCGTTCCACTTCTTCCAAAGTGGTGTAGCCTTCTCGTACTAGATTCAAGCTGTAAGCTAACAGAGTAGTCATACCTTCTTGGACAGCGGTTTCTTTAATCCGATCTGTAGTGGCTCCTTCGTTGATTAAAGTTTGCAGTTCTTCGCTGATGCGCATCACTTCATAAACCCCAACCCGTCCTTTGTATCCGATACCATTACATTTGGGGCAGAGATTACCTCGAGCTTGTGCTTGCTGAATTTCTTCTGGAGTTAATTTGTTGGCTCGATACAAAGTCACATCTTCTTCATTAGCAGCCGACAAGCCAAATCTAGCCAGTTCTTCTTGACTGGGATGATAAGTAACGCGACATTCGCTGCAAACACGACGCATCAAGCGTTGAGCCAGGACGCCGAGTAGAGCGCCAGAAATCATAAACGGTTCAACGCCCATTTCATCTAGACGAGCGATCGCCCCAGCAGCATCGTTAGTGTGTAGGGTGGTCAAAACCAAGTGTCCGGTCAAGGCAGCTTCAATAGCTGTTTTCGCTGTTTCTTGATCTCTAGTTTCCCCCACCAGAATCACGTCGGGATCTTGACGCAGAAAAGCCCGCAAAATTGAAGCAAAGTCCATGCCCTTTTCGCGGATTACCTGTACCTGAGTAATTCCTGGTAGGGAGTACTCGATCGGATCTTCTGCGGTACTAATATTTATTCCTGGATGGTTGCGTTCTGCCAAAACAGAATATAAACTTGTTGATTTTCCCGATCCAGTTGGTCCCGTTACCAGAATCAACCCAAAGGGACGGCTGGCCATTTCTCTGACGATTTCTAGGGTTTCTTGGTCTGTGATTAACTTATCCAAACCTAGCTGAGTGGCGCTGTTATCCAAGATCCGTAGCACCACTTTTTCTCCGTAGCGACTGGGCAAGCTGCTAACCCGGAAGTCTACTTTACGACCCTGATACATGCGCCGGATCTTGCCATCTTGGGGCAAACGTCTCTCGGCAATGTCCAAATCAGCCATAATCTTAAAACGAGCCACCACTGCTGGAGTGATTTTCTTGGGTAGGGGGTTTAAAGCCTGACTGAGTACACCATCTTTACGAAAACGTACCCGCAAAGACTCTTCTTGCGGTTCTATGTGAATATCAGATACTTTTTCGTATAAAGCCTTAGCAAGAATTTTATTAACTAAGTTAATTATTGGTGCTCCCTGAGCATCATTAACTGCACCGAGATCGTCATTTATTTCGTCCTCTGCTTCTTGAAAATTAACATCTAATTTTGCTATATCTACATCATCAACAACAGGTGCCTCGAATGGGTTTTCCTGTGACTGTTCCTGTCGTTGAGCCTGTTCTTCAAGGTATTTATCTAGAAGCTGCTGGTAGTCAGATTCGGCGATTACCATTCGCTGCAGTTCAAATCCTTGAGTGCGTAAAATGCGGTTGAGATCGTCGGTGGCTTGTAAATTCTCCGGGTCAACCATTGCCACCAAAACTGAAGGAGGCTCGGTGTCTCGTTTTTCTAGAGGGACTAGCTTGTAACGACGACAGATATCGATCGCAATCAACGATTCGATCAATTCATTCATCTGGTTGCCAGCAACCGGATTAATTTCGGGATCGAGAGAATCGACACCGTAAAGAATTTTTAGCTCAAACAGATGATGTTTCTTATACTGACGGAGCATATCAGGAGATAGTTGCTGCCCAGTCATCGATTCGAGAACTTCTGTGAGTGGACGACCTGATTTGCGCGTTTCAGCCAGTGCTTTTTGCATCTGTTCGATGTTAATATAGCCCGATTGAACCAGCTTATTGCCAAAAGGGGAAAATTGACTGCGTAGGGCGACTGCCCTACTTATAGTTCGCTTTGATGCCTTGGAGTGAGAATTCTTCATCAAAAGGTAATTGCTATGCCTTGACGTTATCTAGTTTTCCCTAAATCTCGAGCTAAATTTCATTTTCCTCTCTTTGTCTGTTACATTTAGTTTTAGTAGTAATTAAGACTTCCCAACTAGAGAAACGGCAAGTAAAAATAGATAATATTACTATTGGAGTTAATCCTTAGGAGTCATTTAGAAAAGCAAAAGCATATAGCTCCTAAAAGCCAGCTCTAGCTAGAATCAGAGCAGTCTCTTATATTTAGATTAAGTGCCCTATGATTGAAGAGCAAAAGCAGCGACCAGACACTTCGGAACATTTAGAGGAAACCTTACAATCCTCTGACAAATTACACAGCGCTAATTCAGCTCAGGGAGAAACTAATTCGGAACTTCAACCAAATTCAGAAACTACTTCCCAAGTATCTTCTCCAACTCAGACTATTCAACCAGAAAATAACAAAGCGGCAGAAGCAGAAAGTTCAGTTCAAACTCAGTCCCAAGGAGATCTAGAGGCTCTGCAACAGGAAATTGCTGCCTTAAAAGAGCAGCTTCAACAACAAAAACAGGAAAAAGATGCTGTCAAAAGCCAATATATGAGAATCGCTGCTGACTTTGATAATTTTCGCAAGCGCACTCTCAAAGAAAAAGAAGACCTAGAGTACCAGGTAAAGCGAAACACTATCAATGAATTATTGCCAGTAGTTGATAATTTTGAACGGGCGAGAAATCAGCTCAAACCTAATAGCGATGGTGAAATGGCGATTCACAAAAGCTATCAGGGAGTTTACAAAAACCTGGTAGATAGTCTCAAGCGTCTGGGAGTTGCAGCCATGCGCCCAGAAGGACAGCCTTTTGACCCCAATTATCACGAAGCTATGCTCCGAGAACAAACAGATAGATATCCAGAGGAAACAGTAATCGAACAACTGGTAAGAGGGTATTTGCTGGGCGAACAGGTGTTGCGTCACGCCATGGTTAAAGTTGCGGCTACTCCTGAAGGCGTGGTAACCTCGGAAGAAGAAACTTCACCAGAATCAACCCAGACAAATAATTCACAAAGCTAACTCAAGTGGCTGCAGCAGCAGTTCAGGATGTTAGTCTATATCTGCACGGGGAAGCTAGCGCCAAGAACTAAATAATTACAGGCAACTTCTCCCAACTTCTCTAAATTATCCACAACTTTACCGCCGCTAGCTATGGGAAAAGTCATTGGTATAGACCTAGGGACGACTAACAGTTGCGTTTCTGTTCTAGAAGGGGGTAAACCCCTCGTCATAACTAACTCAGAAGGCGGACGACTAACCCCGAGCATGGTTGGATTTGACAAAAACAAAGTACGCCTAGTCGGTCAGTTAGCCAAACGCCAATCGGTGATGAATCCCTATAACACTATCTACAGCATCAAACGCTTTATTGGTCGTCGCTGGGAAGATACCGAAACGGAGCGCGAGCGCGTTACTTATAAATGCGTTAAAGGTCGCGATGATACTGTAGATGTTGAAATTCAGGATCGTCAATACACCCCTCAAGAAATTTCCGCTATTATTCTCCAAAAGCTCAAAGCTGATGCCGAGCAATTCCTAGGCGAACCAGTTACTCAAGCCTTGATTACAGTTCCAGCTTACTTTACCGATGCCCAACGACAAGCAACCAAAGATGCGGGAACGATCGCTGGGTTAGAAGTACTGCGAATCATCAACGAACCTACGGCGGCAGCTTTAGCCTATGGATTAGATAAACAAGATCGAGAACAGCATATCCTAGTATTTGACCTGGGTGGTGGTACTTTTGATGTTTCTATTCTGCACCTGGGTGATGGCATATTTGAAGTTAAAGCTACCTCCGGCAATAATCACTTAGGCGGAGATGACTTTGATAACGTCATTGTTCGCTGGATGATCGAAAACTTCTACGAGCAAGAAGGCATTGAGTTGAGTTCTGACAAAATGGCCCTACAGCGACTCAGAGAAGCTGCCGAAAAAGCTAAGGTAGAACTTTCTAGCACAGTTACTAGCTCGATTAACTTACCCTTTATCTCGGCTGACGAGACAGGACCAAAACATCTAGAAACAGAACTGTCAAGGTCTAAATTCGAACAATTAGCTAGCGAGTTAATCGAGGGAACTATTGCTCCTATCAAACAGGCTCTCAAAGATGCCGAACTAGAACCCCAAGAAATAGACCGTATTATCCTGGTTGGAGGTTCAACTCGCATTCCAGCAGTACAAGAGGCGATTCAGCGCTTGTTCAACAAGCCGGCGGAGCGCTCAATTAATCCTGACGAGGCAGTAGCATTAGGAGCAGCAATCCAAGGAGGGATATTAGGCGGAGAAGTGGAGGATCTACTTCTGCTAGACGTAACTCCTTTATCCCTGGGTATTGAAACCTTAGGAGAAGTTTTCACAAAAATTATCGATCGCAATACCACTATTCCCACCAGTAAGTCTCAGATATTTTCTACTGCCGTAGACGGACAGACATCAGTAGAAATTCACGTTCTCCAAGGAGAACGTGCCATGGCTAAAGACAACATGAGTTTGGGGAAATTTGCGCTTACTGGCATTCCTATGGCTATGCGCGGCGTTCCCCAAATCGAGGTTACCTTCGAAATAGACGTTAACGGGATTCTTCAGGTTTCTGCTGTTGATAAAGGTACCAGCACAGAACAAAGTATTCGCATCACCAATACCGGAAGCTTAAGTGCTGCAGAAGTGGAACGCATGCGCCAAGAGGCAGAAAAATATGCTGCTTTTGATCAGCATCAAATAGAGATAGCTAAACTTAAGAATGAAGCTAGTACCCTACTCTACAACTACGAGCAACAAGAGTCTAAGCAACAAGAGATAGAAAGCTTAATTACTGAAGAACTTAAACTAGAAATTCAGGAGAAAAAAGAACACTTAGAAGCAGCGTTAGAAAATTCTTTGATTACGATCGAAGAAATTAAGACAGCTCTAGAAAACTTCAAACAAGCTGCCTTTAAAGTTGGTGGAATGCATTATACAGATGAAAATATACCAGAAGAGATTAATCTAGAAGCAGATAACTTAGTAGAAGGACATAGTCTAGTAGAAGGAGAGAGTCTAATCAGAGATAAGGACTTTGAAATCTTTGAGGATGAAGAATTGAGAACTATTGAGCAGGAAATTTTGACTGGTTTGAGTGGAGATTTTGCCACCAGTTACTCTCAAGAAAAAAGAAACTCAACTGCTAGCTTTGACGACGACGAGACGATTGTCAGTGAAGGTATGAGCGATAGTGACTATGAAGCTGTGGATTAATTGTTCGTTCTCAGCCCTTTGCTGCTTCCTAGTTTATACTTGGATAAAGTAAAAGCAAATCAAATCTAACCACTATTCAAGAAGAAGACTTAGTGCTTTATGGCAGGCGACTACTATGAAATTCTCGGCGTTTCCCGCGATGCTAGCAAAGAAGATGTTAAACGTGCTTATCGTCGCCTCGCTCGCAAGTATCATCCAGATGTAAATAAAGAACCAGGGGCGGAAGAACGCTTTAAAGAAATTAATCGGGCATACGAAGTTCTTTCAGAACCAGAAACCCGCGCAAGATACGATCGCTTTGGAGAAGCAGGCGTTGCCTCTGGTGCTGGTGCTGGAGCGGGGTTCCAGGATTTCGGCGATATGGGAGGTTTTGCCGATATCTTTGAAACTATTTTCAGTGGTTTTGGTGGCATGGGAACCCAAACCACTTCTCGCCGTCGTAGCGGCCCGGTAAGAGGTGACGACCTGCGACTGGACTTGAAGTTGGAATTTAGGGAAGCTGTATTTGGCGGTGAAAAGGAAATTCGCATTCCCCATTTAGAAAGTTGTCAGGTTTGCAATGGTAGTGGTGCTAAGCCCGGAAGTGGAGTGCGTACCTGTCCGACTTGTAAGGGTACGGGTCAAGTGCGCCGCGCAACTCGCACTCCCTTTGGGAGTTTTGCACAAGTTTCTGTCTGTCCTACCTGTAATGGCAGCGGAGAAATAATTGAGGAGAAGTGCGAAGCTTGTGGTGGTGCGGGTCGCAGACAAGAGACTAAGAAACTGAAAATTACGATCCCACCAGGAGTAGATAATGGTACGCGACTGCGAGTCGCTAGTGAAGGAGATGCAGGAGTACGCGCCGGAGATCCTGGCGATCTGTACGTCTATTTATTTGTCGAATCAGACGCAGAATTTAGGCGGGATGGAATCAATATCGAGTCAGAAATCAAGATCAGTTACTTACAAGCAATTCTTGGCTGTCGCCTCGAGGTGAAGACTGTAGATGGCAAAGAAGAGTTAACGATTCCGCCAGGAACCCAACCAAATACAGTTTTGACCTTAGAAAACAAAGGCGTACCTAGATTAGGGAATCCAGTCAGCCGAGGCGATCACCTGATTACGATTAAAATAGAAATCCCCACTCGCATCAGTGCCGAGGAGCGAGAACTATTAGAAAAACTGGCTAAAATTAAAGGAGAAAGTTCTGGTAAAGGTGGTTTGGAAGGATTTTTAGGAGGGCTGTTTAACAAATGAACGACTCGGCATTCACGGCTCGCAAAGAACCAGTGCCAGATGCCCAGCTAGATTTGAGGGGAACCCCTTGTCCAATTAACTTTGTCCGTACTAAACTACGCTTACAGCAAATGGCTCCTGGCTCTTTACTGGAAGTATGGCTAGATCCAGGAGAGCCAATTGAACAGGTACCTGACAGCCTAACTATGGAGGGTTACAAACTGGAAAAAATAGAAGACCGCACTGAATTTTTTGCGATCAGAGTGCGACGTCCGGCATAATTGTGAGCAATTATGTAAATTATAAAGAACAAGAAGCGGTTGATGTTTCTGGACTGCTAGGTACAGTTATGGCAGTACAGGCAAATTTTTATCAAGTGCGGTTAGAGGGGAAAAGCGAACTACAGCTAGAGACAGATCGGTCAACCTACTTCCTTTGTACTCGCCGGACGCGCCTGAAAAAGATCGGTCAGAAGGTGATGGTAGGCGATCGCGTGGTGATAGAAGAACCAGAATTTACCGAGAGAACAGGGGCGATCGCCAGAGTCTTACCTCGGAGAACAGAACTTAAGCGTCCCCCAGTCGCCAACGTCGATCGTATTTTGCTAGTTTTTGCTTTAGAGGAGCCGAGCTTAGATCCTTGGCAATTGAGTCGATTTCTACTCAAAGCAGAATCAACCTCCTTAGATTTATACGTGTGTCTCAATAAAAGCGATTTAATCTCCCCCGATCGACAACAGGAGTGGCAAAAGCGTTTAGGTGAATGGGGTTACGAACCTATATTTATCAGCGTTGCCACCGGTTTTGGTCTAGACAAACTTCTTAGCCATCTCCAGGAAAAAATTACTATCGTGGCTGGTCCTTCAGGAGTTGGTAAGTCAAGTTTGATTAATAAGCTGATTCCTGCGGTTAACTTGCGGGTAGGGGAAGTGTCTGGAAAACTGCAAAAAGGTCGCCATACAACTCGCCACGTGGAACTATTCGAACTTCCTGGCGGTGGTTTGCTCGCTGATAGTCCTGGCTTTAACCAACCCGATCTCGATGGCGATCCGGCATCAGTTAATCTCTACTTTCCAGAGGTAAGACAAAGATTGCAAGAGGGTAGTTGTCAATTTAGCGATTGCCTGCATCGAGATGAACCCAACTGCGTCGTGCGGGGAGATTGGGAGCGTTACGAACATTATCTGAGATTTTTGCAAGAAGCGATCGCGCGAGAGGAAGTACTTAAGCAAAGACCAGATCACGAATCAAGCTTGAAGCTCAAGATTAAAAGCTCTGGTCGCCCTCAGTACGAACCCAAGTTAGAAACTAAGAAGTATCGACGTAGTTCTCGCCGAAGAAGACAGCAAAATCTTCAGCAATTTTATGAAGAAGTAGAAGATTTGTAAGATTCCCCAGCAAGTTTAAATCTAATTTAAATCTAAACAGTATTATCTCGCGCAACGACACTAGCTTTCACTTTCAGCAGTGATTTGTCCGTTCTCAATTGCTTTGACAAATACCTCGTAATCCCGTTCGGTTTGGTCTCCGTAAGCTTCGGCAAAGTCAGCGATCGCTTCATCTAAAGCTGCAGAATTGCCGCAGTATCCCGCAATTTTAGCAATATCCCCGGAACGAGCGTGAGCGCGAGCTAGCAGAATTCCGCAGGCGCGAGCATACATGGCAAAAGCAGAACCCTTCAGCCATTCCAGGGGAATTGACCCCTTCATATTTTTCATCTGGCGCACGTAGTAGGGGCGATCGTTAATGGATGTCCAACCTAGGAGTACGTCTGTTGCTGTTTGTAGGGAACGCTGTCCCAGAACTACCCGTCGTCCTTCGTGTTTGAGTTCTGGTGGCAAGGGGAGAGTATAGGGAGCAAAAGCTGATGCTACCGCCTCTTTGACCTGTAGGAAAAGCGGATCGCTATCGTCGTTGCCAAAGAGCATCACTAAATAGGCTCGCAGTCCCACACTGCCAACTCCTACTAACCGATGGGCTACATCGACTACTCGGTAGCGTTGAAACATGAAACTGCGTTCGGGAGAGAGAGTTTTGGCATAGGGAACAAGGGAAGCAATGATTTTCTGAGCAGTTTCCTCATCAGTTCGTTGCAAAATTGGGGGATTATCTAAGAAGCGCCAGTCACCGCTGACGGAACGGTGGGCTACCTTGGGGAGTAAAGTTACATTGTTGCTCTCTCTCGCCTTTTCTAAGGCTTTCTTTAGCACTTTTCGGGTCTTAGCATTGGGTTTGAAGACCGGAGTTTCTTGCCCTGGATAGTGATGCAGATACCACAACTCCAGTACCCGTAGACTTTGCAGGTGATTGGCATTCTCTCGATAGCCAGCCACACAATCGAGCACTGCCTCCCGGCGATCTCTTTTATCCAACTCATTTTCCCGTCCGGCGACATTCACGCTAGCAGCCAGGCGTTTAAGATCCCATTCCCAGGAACCATAAGTTACTTCATCGAAGTCATCTAGGTCAAAAACTACTGTCCGCTGGGGAGTGCCGTATAGTCCGAAGTTATTGAGGTGAGCATCGCCATCGATAATCACTTGCAGTCCTGAAACTGGAGTCTGAGCTAAATCCCAAGCCATGACTGCTGCTGACCCCCGTAAAAAAGCAAAGGGAGATACCGCCATGCGACCCATGCGCAGGGGAATGAGATCTTCTTGACGACCTTCATTCGTCTGTTTGAGAATATCTAGAGGATTGGGGCGATTGGCTGGGGTCTTCCACTGAACGTGGCTTGACCGTGAAGTTTTCTCCCGTAAAGCTTTGCCCATCTCTCTTCGCTGCGACCAAGGACCTAGAGAGAGATAGGGCTCATAGTTGAGGGCTTTCTGCCAGGGTTCGAGGTCTTCGAGCAAGTAAAATGGATGGGAATTGATTGGGGAATTTGAGCTCATATAGATGAATTTATCAATATAGATTAATCTATCAATAATTCTGGATTAATCTCAATG
>JBFRWL010000247.1:0-4269 GCA_051439565.1 Prochloraceae cyanobacterium | reverse complement strand
CATAAGTATTAATTTGGGGCGATTTGTCCCCCTTAATTAGTCGCTTATAAGCCTTACCAGTAGAAAGCCTGTCCAGTTTTGTCTAGTTTTATCGGAACCCTTTTTTAGCCCACATTAAATGAGAATAGCCCAAAAACAAAACTTTCGGCCCACATTAAATAAGAATAACCAACAAGCTAATTCTTAACTAACTTGCTAGTAAGGGAATACCGATTTTAAGCATTTGTTCTCTAAGTTCTTGTGCCTGAGTAGGAGGTAACTGACCATGAAATAGAGCACGCACTTCTGAACGCCTAACATTCAACATTTCTGAGAGGATCTTGTCGTTGTAACCATGACGCACTAAGTATGGTTCGAGATCGTTCAATCCATGAGCTAAAGTCCTGGCGATGATATCTTGAGTAACGGGTTTGTGTCCTAGATGGTAAGCCTCGCTAAAAGCTAGAGATAAGTACTGTTCGATTTGCAGTGGTGTAGCTAATTTTTCCGTGAGAAAATTCAAGGCCTCCTCTGTGAGTAAATCTGTGGGCTCAACCTCTTCGTGAGTAGCTTGTCGGAGCAGCCAGTCGATATATTCTCTTTGATGAGCGCGAATCCCTTCTAAACTGAAAACCGTGGCTCTGGCACCAATTTCCTCGAGTGTGGGACGACGCAGGTCATTTTTTAGTTTAGGATGTCCGACTAAAACCACTGAGAGAATACCAGCATCTTGACGCACTAATTCAATCAGTCGCTTGAGTGTAACTAATGTGCGAGGATGTAAACCATGAGCATCGTCAATAAATAACACCACTGGTTTACGACATTTTTGAATCAGACTCAGTAGTTGGCGTTCTCTACGTTCAGGCTGAGTGAACATCTTGCCATCTTTTTCTGTAGAGATGTCATAGAATAGAGCCAACATCAGAGTATTGAGATTGACTCTCTCTTTTTCTACAGCCCGTGAACAAGAAACAACGATATCTTTTCGCTGTCGAAGTTGATTTTGAAAGCGTACCAAAGCAGTAGTCTTCCCACTGCCGACAATGCCAGTGATGGCTACTAAACGCCCCTGACGAATGATTTGTTCTAATTCTTTCTCTAAATGCTTTTGTGCTTCGGTTTCAAAGAAACCAAGGTAGTCTAGAGAACGACTAAAGCCAAAAAAATCCATGACCTCACTCAGCATATTTACCACCTTGGTTCGGTTTGAAGTAATCTTTGATTTGTTGCATAACTTCCTGTTTATTTAAGGTTTTCTCAAGTATAGAGTTGACTTTCGCCATTTGTTCCCTGGTTAATTTAGCTAGTGCGTATCCTAAGTAGTTAGCGATCGCCTTCTTGGCGGTTAAAACATCTCGAAAGAACAACTCTTGGAAAGGATCGGGGTCAACAAAAGACTGTACCGGAAAACGGAGCACATTATCTTGAGGAGCTTCCCAGGCTACTTTTCCGAAAGCTTGTTTTGGTAACTCCAACTGTTTAGCCAAAGCTTCGATTCTATCAGCCTTTCTGGAAGTGCGAGTTTTCTTAAAACTACGATAGCGATGGAGAGGAATTGGACCACCCACCGGAGTATAGGGACCATAACGAGTTTCTTGATGCTCCACATACACTTCTGAATCAAATAGCCCCCACCAGAGAATAACTGTTTCTCCCGCTAAATCAGGCTCTACTTGATAAGCTACCCCTTCTACCGTGATGCGAGCATCAAGACCGACCTTGCGCCGTTCTGGTTCTCGCGCAAAAGTACAAAACCGCTCCCAACTACACATCTGCCTAATTCCATCCCTGGGTAAATTAGCCAGCCAATCTTCCATGCGAGAATGAGATTCACTGCGATGAGACTGATTGTTGTAGTGGAGAAGAAAGCGCATTAACCAGGTATTCGCCTCTTCTTCTGTTTCTGGTTCATGGAGATGATAAAGAGTTTCATGCATTTCTTTCACGGTACGAAAAGGTCTTTCTACCTTTCCTTTGGCTCTTGCTGTTACCCGTCTTCCATCAGAGCCTTGGGGCAAATGAGTGCGTATTTCTATACCCAAATAAGTCATTACCTTCTGAAAGACCAAGCTGCGTGCAATTGGTCCATTATCCATATAAAGCATGTTCGGAATACCTTGAAAGGGAAATTGGTCTGTCTGTTTGGGTGACATAGCCGCAAATAAAAAGCGTAAAGCCGCCTCAACATTTTCCCCATAAACTCCATGATATTCCTGATAAGACACCCCACTGCGGTCATCTACCACGCTGTAGAGCATTAGTTGAGGTTTACCTCGTTCTGGTTCCATCCAAGCCGGAGCTTTAACTTGTTTTAAATCAGAGGGACTAAGGTCGAAATGCCAACATTGATTACTAAATTCAGCTTGAAAACGTACCGCTGGCGGTTGACGAGTGAGTCGATTGAGGTCATAACCCAATTTATTGAGATAGCGGTTAACAGTGGACTTTTTCAGTAGGCCGGGAGGTGCTTTTACTAGACCATCTGGGGTATTAATTCCGTATTCTTCTAGCAGTCGAATCGCTTCTGGAGTGGAGAGATGGCGACCTTTTTTATTGCTGGTACGGATTTTTAAAGCGGCGATTACCTCACAGTAACGTTCTAGAGTAGCTTTAGATGTGATTCGGGGAACGCCATAATCAGACCTTCTCGATGAGTTTAAACCCTTGTGTTCTTTGAGAAGTCGATACATAGTCTGTTCGGAAACACCATAAACTGCGGCGGTCTCCTGAATTATTGTCCTTCTCTGAGCACAGCGAGAGGGTAGTGTGGATAATCTACTACGTAATTCTATCAAAGCTTCCAGGGGGACTTTTGTCATTATCCGCCCCTCACTGTCGTCGCTTTGGGATTTTTCGGGCGAATTTGGCGTCGGTCTAACCAGTCATAAAGAGTTGAAGGGGAACAATCTAGTAATTTGGCCATAGAGCGCTTACTAATTCCTTTCTCCAGATAGTAACGAATTTTGTCCTCTTGAGCATCTAATTTCAGAGAAGCTGAACGCCTTCCTTTGGGTCTGCCTAGTTTTTTCCCTTCCGCTTTACATTTAGCCAAAGCTTCCTTGGTTCTCAGAGAAATTAATTCTCGTTCAATTTCTGCGGCTAAACCCATTACGGTCGCAGCGATCCGACTTTGTAGAGATTCATCTAAGACCATCTGCTGTTTAGCGATATGGACGTTAATACTTTTATGCAGACAACACTCTAGCATCTCCAAGATTTGGAGTGTAGAGCGAGCCATACGGCTAATTTCGGCAAAAATTACCACATCTCCCGCTTGAGCCGTCTCTGTTAACAGTTTACCCAGCTGCCGTGACTGCCACTTTAACTTTCCAGAGGCTTCATCCTCGACAAACTCCAAAGGATTCAGAGAATGTTGATTGGCATATTCCAAAATACCCAGACGCTGATTATCAACATCTTGGTGGTCAGTTGAGACGCGCAGGTAGGCATAAGTAACCATGTTTCAACGGAGATACAAATAAAACCCTAAAGAGTATTTTTTTGAACTTATGTTATCTATATTAAACCATAAATAAGCCACATAAGTGACCAACTTTAACCTAGGTTTTTAGTGGACACTCTTTGAGGCTTAATAGCTCAAATATATGTGAAGTCAAGGTTATAGCTTATTCTTGTTTAATGTGAGCCGAAAGTTTTGTTTTTGGGCTATTCTCATTTAATGTGGTTTTATTCTTATTTAATGTGGGTTTTATACCCCTCTTATTCTTAAATAATCTGGGCTAAAAAAGGGCTTGTTTTTGAGCCGAGGGCTTCTTGTTTTTGAGCCGCTACAGTTAAGTGACATTATACATAATTAACTCTTACTCCTGGAGAGCAATTATGACCAACAGAATATACAGACTTAATTATAGTGAACTCACCGGCTGGCGACGCAAAGGCTTTTTTATCCTCTCTACCATTGGCCTTGTGGGATATATGGCCTTATGTTTATTGTTTCTATTTCTGGTGTTAGTCCCCTGCCTGATTTTATATTTTATGGGGACGAGATTTGATATACCCCCTGAACAACAGTCAATCCACACCAACTCTATTTGCAAGTTTCTCGGTATTTTTCGGCCTATTTGGAGCAGGATTGCCGGGCTTGTGGGTCTTGGTAGCAGGATGGAGCCACCAGAAGTGCCGTGGGCAATTATCAGGTCTTTTCGCACCCGTGCCACTCCCAATAATGTTTGTTTTTTCTTGAGCTTCCCAACCATTATCTGGTCCATCGTTTCCCTAGTGAAGCGGTGCTGGTGGGGATTTACCTGCTAATTCCCCCCTTTTCTC
>JBFRWL010000246.1:0-10015 GCA_051439565.1 Prochloraceae cyanobacterium | reverse complement strand
CACTAACCCCAATTACGATGGCTCGATCCAATCCCTACCAGAATATAGTGAAGATTTCCAGGACTACACTCAAAAAGCCACCTTCCTGGCTGAGCAAGAAATTATCGAAGATTATTTCAAGATGGAGACCAGACCCCAAGGATGGGCTCAAAGTCCTCTCGAAAGAAAATTAAAGCCCCTTCTGGGAGTGGTTGAGGAATCGCTCCCGAAGATTTTCCAGGGTCATTACCGCCGTCCTGTTTACATTGGCTTTGTCTTAACCTCAAAAGAGGAGAACATCATCGTTTTTCGAGGAACCCAAACCAAAGCTGAGTGGGTCAACAATCTTAAGAGCACTCAAGAGAAGTATGTCAACCCAGCCAATAATGAATCTTATGGGTGGATCCATCGTGGATTCCTGAGCATGGCAACCGAAGTCATCAATCCTTTGCCCGCCACGATCGCCAAACAATTAGACCCTTCCATCCCCTGCTACATCACTGGTCATAGTCTGGGTGCAGCGGTGGCAACCGTAGCTGCCCTCGATATTGCCTTGAAAAATCCCCAACTCTCCCAACAAATTCGACTCTACACTTATGCTGGTCCCAGAGTAGGGGATCCGACATTCGCCAGAAAGTCTAGCCAACTTCTGCCAAATTCTTATCGAGTGGTTAACCTAGCCGATTCCGTACCTCTTGTCCCTTCGTCAGAGATGGGAAAAAATTACCTGCACGTGGGAGAGGAGTGGTCATTTCTCGCTCAGTTTGGGGAAGTATTGCTGAATCATATTGTAGACACCTACCGAGAGGCTTTAGAGCAGGAAGTAGAAACTAATCAAGCTCGCTCTTATCCTATTTCTAGTCTGATATAGTCAGTTTTAGTATTGATAAAGAAATTAGTTACATGAGAAGAAATATTCAATTACAACAGTGCGTGACGGTTGCTTTGAGCGCCATAACTTTGATAGTTGCTCAATTAGAGCCTCTGTGTGCCTCAGAAACCGACTCCAGGCATTGGGATTATGGCGGCACCTGGAATCCTACTCGTTGGGGAAAATTAAAACCGGAATTTGTACACGATTGGAGGCGCGCATTCCTCCCCCGCTAACCCTTCGGGTTTAGTCGGGGGTCTCCTGCGCGAAATTAGATGAAATTAGATCAGCAACTATAAGGGTAAAATCAGCTTTGCCACGTAGAAATAAATCAGAACGCCCAAAACGTCAGAGATCGTGGTAATAAAGGGAGCAGACATTAGGGCTGGATCTAAACCTAAAAACGAGAAAAGAAAAGGTAGTCCTGTCCCAACTACAGCCGATAAAACACAAATGAACAGTAGGCTAATACCTACTACTACCGCAATTAAGAGATTACCTTGGAAAAAGTAAGCCCAAACTGTTGCCGCCAACCCCAATATCAAACCTAGTAAAACTCCTGCTTTTGCTTCCCGTCCGATCGCCCAGAAAACTCCGTGGGAGCGAATTTGTTCAGTGTTTAAACCTCGAATCATCACTGTCGAGGATTGACTGCCTACATCGCCTCCAGTATCAATTAACAAGGGAATAAAGGCTGCTAAAATAATAATTTGTTCCAGCGTCTTTTCTTGTGCTTGAATAATTAGACCAGCAAAAGAACTGAGGATAAAGACAACAATCAGCCAGAGGGCGCGCCTACGAATTATGCTGTGGAAAGGACTGTGAAAATAGCGATCGCCTCCAGACTGAACGCCAGCAAGGGCATGAATATCTTCAGTAGTTTCTTGGTGCAGGATATCAATTACATCATCTACCGTGACGATACCAACTAAACGCTCCTCTGTATCTACTACAGCCAAGGCTAAAAAGTCATAGCGTCCGAGGACGCGGGCTACTTCTTCTTGGTCTGTGTCGGTGTGAACGCAAATCGGGTGGCGATCCATGATATCACCAACAAGCTGTTCTGGTTGAGCTGTTACCAGACTTCGTAGGGAGAGACATCCTCTCAAGCGGTGAACTGTATCTGTAACGTAGAGAGAATAAATTGTTTCGCTAGTTGGCGCTAAGCGACGAATACATTCAAAAGCTTGGGTAATAGTCCACCCTTCTTTGAGAGAGATGTACTCAGGTGTCATGATTCGCCCAGCAGTATTGGGTTTGTAACCCAACAGCAAAGCTGTAGCTTCTCGTTCCTCCTGACTGAGTTGAGTAAGCAGATGACGAACCACCTTAGCAGGTAACTCGTCAAACAGTTTAGCTCGAGCGTCTGGGGGCATTTTGTCTACAATATCGAGGACATCCTGACGCTTTAAGTCTTCAATCAGCAGCTGCTGTACTGGAGGAGAAAGATATTCGTAAACTTCAATCGCTTCATCTTTCGAGAGCAAACGAAAGGCGATCGCCTGCATGGCTTGGGGCAAATCTTCAATTGCGTCGGCAATATCTACAGGTTGGGCTGGAACCAAAACTGTTTTGGCTCCTTCTAAGTTTCCCACCTCTAGTAACATCCGGAGCTGAGTTCGGATTAGCTTTTGCAGCTCTTGACGAGAAATAAACTGTTTAGAGAGCGATCGATTACTATTTTTAGTCAAGACATTCTCAATTTAAGCTGATGGAATAAAAACCGAGTCTAGAAGCATTTTTGGCGGCTTTTTCGGCTGAAGTTAGGAATTGAGTAAATATGTAATTAATTTTTCTCTTAAAATCTGCGTTCAAATTTCTATTACTATTAATTTAGTTTTTTAGGGAAAATACATTGAAATTTTATCCTAATAAGCATGGAATTTTAGTTAATTTTTTTTACACTTAAAGATAGTAAGGAGATAGTAAAATCGATATAGATAATACAAGTGGGGATAAACTTAATAACCACTGGCATTAAATTAGGCTAAATTAATATTAGACGAGCATTTTAGATGTTGACAAAAGGAGGTATGATATGGCGCTTAATCTGGAAGATATCTTTGAAGACGTGGCTAAAACTGTAGGTGTCCCTGGTATTGCAGCGGGGGTTGGTGCAGTAGTTGTTGCTCCCCTACTCATTCCGATCGTTGCTAAAGTGGGCAAACCGATTGCTAAAGCAGCTATCAAAGGTGGAATCGTTGCCTACGAAAAGGCTAGAGGTGTTGCGGCAGAGGCGGGAGAAGTTCTTGAAGACCTGGTTGCAGAAGCTAAAGTTGAACTAGCCGATGAGCAGTCCCAAAAAGCAGTTAATGCTGGTGAAAACTAAACCTCAAGTTAGCTATTGTCACAGCGTGCAAATAACCTACACTTAAGATTGGGTAATTCAGAAAACTTAAGAGAGCCGATTGGCTGTTGGCGAAGCGCTAAGGCTTCCATTTACTTTTTAAGTGAGTGAAAAAGGTGCAGATTATGCTGAGCGAAGATAACAACAAGATACAACTACAAGCACAACAATTACTGGAAATGAAACCTCAATCTTCGCCAATAATTGCCCGAATTATTAGTCAAACGCCAGGAAGGATTAGATTTAGGTTATTTCAACCCTCTCTTCAAGATGGAGAAATAGAGCGAATTGCCAGTTTGTTAAAAGAGCGCTTGGAGATTTATCGAGTGCGAACTAATCTTCAAACAGCGAGCGTTACTATATTTTACGCTCAGGAACACATTGATTTCGAGCAGATAAACTCTCTCTTGGAAAAGTTAGGGGTCACTTGGAGCCATCGCGCAGCCGAACAAGCAATAAACAACGGACGCTCTCAAGCAGCAGTAGGGATAATAGATCGAGTTTATCACCTCAATGAGAGAGTAAAGATAGCCAGCAATGATTCGATCGACCTGCGCTTTCTCGTCCCCCTCGGCTTTGGCGTGCTAGCTGTACGACAGTTGCTAATCAAAGGATTACTTTTAGAAGCTATTCCTTGGTATGTCTTGGCATGGTATGCTTTTGACAGCTTTATTAAGTTTCACTACACAAGCGAACCACACTCAGCAACACACAGAAGCTAGTAAGTTGTGATATTTTCCCCGAACTGGCCACTTGACTTCGATGGAGGTTTATCCCTCACGAGATGAAATTCCTGACTTATCCACATTTATGTAGCCCACTTTAGTACAAGCGAATATGTTTCTCCCAAAGGCACTGACCCCGAGAGATGAGTATTAAATATATGTAGCTAGAATTTAGAAAAATGTGATAAGTCAAAAAAGACCGTATTATGATCGAAAATAGAATCAGAGTATAAAAGAATTTGACTAGGTAGATACATGACATCTTATGCAACCTCTTCTGCAAGAGCCGAGATGAGCGAACTCAGGCGCTTAAAAACTTTACTACCACCAGAATTACAAAGCTGGGTGATGGTGGAAGGCACTACAGAAATTAATCCACCTCTAATTCGGTGTGAAGAAATTGGCAGAGACGAGGTGGAAATTCAAATTGACTTAGCTAAATGGGAAAATCTGTCGATCGACCAACGTAACGTTTTATTTTGGCATGAAGTAGCTCGTATTCAAAACGATACTATTCCCAGAGAAGGTTGGGAAATGGCAGCTCTAGCGATTGGTTTGGGCGGTGCTGTAGGTGAACTTTGGGTTCAAGATGGGTTACTACTATTGCTAGCTCTAACACTGTGCGGTATTTCTGGTTATCGACTCTGGCAGAAAAATAACGGTGAGCGTACTCTCAAAGAATCGATCGAAGCAGATGAGAAAGCAATCTCACTAGCTACTCGTTTTGGTTACTCTCTTCCTAACGCTTACAAGAGTCTTGGTAGTGCTTTAAAAACTTTAGTAGAACAAAATCCTAATCGCCGTCAACGTAAAAGATACGAAGAGCGCTTGCAAGCTTTAAGACGCAGTGCGACTAAAGCTAAAGCCAAAATGAAAGCTAAAGGCGAGGGAACTGTTTCCTATAATAAAACCTCTAGATCCGAGTTATAAGCTGGTCAACATAGAAATTGTTGGTTGACGCTGACGGGAAAACTAGAAGAGTGGGAGAGGGTTTTACGACTTGTTTTCTAGTTGATAAATATGCAAGTCAAATAAAGACCTTGTATCCATCGATGAGCACCAGGTGTTCGCCACTGGCAACCAGGTTTTCCTGGTGACAGTCAGTTCCCCGTAGGGCATAGATCAGACACAGCCTATGTAAAGTTTCAATCCTTTAAAGGTTAAGTATTTTTAGATTCTCCTAAAAAGAAACAAATCAAATATTTAATCAGGTGATTTGGTTGTATCAAGTAGGGGCTGGGGTTCGCTCTCTAATCACATCTGTTAGATAGGGAACAGTTTCATCTCCTTTGATGCGGGAGCGTAAATACATTAGTATGTAGTGGTAATTGGGTGACAGCACTCGCCGCAGCGAGATCTCTTCGAGATCGCCTTTTTGAAAAACTTGTATATATACTGCTAATAGATGTTTTCTAGAACACTTTTACTGTTGAATTCTTTTGTTTTATTTTCTTGACAAATAAACAAAGAAGTAGCCAAGATGACTACTTCTTTGTTTAAATAGGGTATGATTCTTAACATACTCTCCGATTGCTTACTTAAACCGCAATGATGTATTGGCGATTTTATTCCTATGGAGGAGTATAATCAATACCGCTAATTAAAAGTATAAATAGACTTAATTTTGAAAAGGGTGATAAATGTCTTCTAGAACACCTTTTTTCTTTAATTTTTATTTTTACTGACAAAAAATGCCTGAGTAGATTACTTAGCCATTTTAGGATTACCTGAATACTCTAATTGCATTCTCTTATCTTACACTACCCACACCTCCCCCTCTCCCTCATCTCCGCCATCCTGTAAGGGGTTCAGAAGTTATGGGTAAAGCATAGCTACCTTGAGAACCAGGGTTTTTAGTTAGGTGCAAAATGTGAGTTCCCGTTGGCTGTGTACAAATGATCTAGGATTGCTATATATCATAAGAAAATATCAATCTAACCGGAAAAAATAATCAATATGCCTTTTTCTTCGGTTATTCGTACTTTAGAACAATCCCCTCTTACTCAAGAATTGTTGCTGAAACTGAGACAGAAAAGATCTCTCAGCTTAGAGGGAATTCCTCGCTTACCTAAAGGTTTAGTAGCTTCCACTTTGGCACGAACAGCAGATAACAATTTGTTTGTTGTCTGCGCTACCCTCGAAGAAGCTGGACGCTGGGCAGCACAATTAGAGACGATGGGGTGGAAAACTGTATATTTTTACCCTACCTCAGAAGCATCTCCCTACGAGCCTTTTGACCCCGAATCAGAGACGATTTGGGGTCAAATGCAGGTGTTGGCAGATTTAATTTATGCTGATCGACGATCGAGCAAAATGGCAATTATCGCTACAGAACGATCGCTGCAACCCCACCTTCCACCGCCGGAGGTTTTTCAGCAATACTGTCTGGTTATCAAAATCGGGATGACCCAGGAGTCGAAAACCTTAGATCAGAAATTAGCTAGATTGGGTTACGAACGGGTTCCTCTGGTAGAAACAGAAGGACAGTGGAGTAGGCGGGGAGATATAGTCGATATCTTTCCTGTATCTGCTGAATTACCGCTGCGACTGGAATGGTTTGGCGATGAATTAGAAAAGGTGCGGGAGTTCGATCCTGCTACTCAGCGTTCCCTGGACGAAAGCGAGGAATTGGTGCTTACGCCTACTTCTTTTGCTCATATTATTGCCGATCGCCTCGAAAAGACAGCAGGGGATAAGATCGGTAATTATCTGACTCCAGAGGAACTAGAAACTTTAGCAACAGGTAATCTTCCTGAAGGAATGCGCCGTTTTTTAGGAGTTGCTTTTGCTCAAGCTGCTTCTTTACTAGATTACTTGCCCGACAATACTTTATTAGCTATAGACGAAGTGGAACAGTGTCGCGTTCATGGCGATCGCTGGTTGGAATATACCGAGGAGAAATGGGGAGAGGGGGAGAATAAATTAGCTAAGATTCATCGGAGTTTTAATGAATCTTTGGCAATTGCTGAGTTATTTTCTCTTCTTTATTTATCAGAAATAGCAGAAGAAAATAATGGTAATGCTCTTAATCTTTCTAGCCGTCCTCTGCCTACAACTCCCCATCAGTTTGCGAAATTAGCGGAAATTTTGCGGGGAAAACGAGAAATTTATAGCGGCATTACTTTAAAAAATTACTCGACTTGGCTAATTTCTGCTCAACCTTCTCGATCGGTTTCTCTACTACAAGAACACGATTGTCCTGCCCAGTTTGTTCCCAATCCTCGCGATTATCCAGCCATTGAAAAGTTACAGAATCAGAAGACTGCTGTAGGGTTAAAATATTCAGGACTGGCAGAATTAGAAGGTTTTATTTTACCTACCTATAGAATAGTTGTCGTTACCGATCGAGAGTTTTTCGGACAGCATAGCCTAGCAACTGCTGGATATATTCGCAAGCGTCGTCGCGCTACTTCCAAAAAAGTAGATATTAATAAATTACGTCCCGGCGATTATGTGGTGCATAAAAATCACGGCATAGGTAAGTTTTTAAAACTAGAATTTTTATTGGAGCGAGAGTATTTAACTATTAAATATGCCGATGGTTTATTGCGGGTTCCTGCTGATAATTTAGAGGTACTTTCTCGCTATCGTCATACAGGTACTCGCCCGCCAGAATTAGATAAAATGTCGGGTAAAGCCTGGGACAAGAAGAAAAACCGAGTCCGTAAAGCACTCAAGAAATTAGCAGTAGATCTGCTCAAATTATATGCCCAGCGAGCGCAACTTTCCGCCTATGCTTATCCGCGAGATACGCCTTGGCAAAGAGAACTAGAAGATTCTTTTCCCCATCAACCGACACCGGATCAACTCAAAGCAGTCCAAGATGTCAAGCTGGATTTAGAAAGCGATCGCCCGATGGATCGTCTGGTCTGCGGCGATGTAGGTTTCGGCAAAACAGAAGTAGCCATCCGCGCTATCTTCAAAGTTGTTACTAGCGGCAATAAACAAGTCGCTTTTCTCGCCCCTACCACCATCCTGACCCAACAACATTACCACACTCTCAAAGAAAGATTTGCTCCCTATCCCATTAATATCGGCTTACTCAACCGCTTCCGCACTCCCTCGGAACGCAAAGAGATTCTCCAACGCCTCGCCACAGGAGAATTAGATGTAGTTGTCGGTACCCATCAGTTACTAGGTAAAGCGGTTAAATTCCAGGATTTAGGCTTATTGGTAGTAGATGAAGAACAGCGCTTTGGGGTCAATCAAAAAGAGAAAATTAAAGCTATTAAAACTCAATTAGACGTTCTTACCCTTACCGCTACTCCCATCCCTCGCACCCTGTATATGTCTTTATCGGGAATTCGGGAAATGAGTTTAATTACTACCCCGCCTCCTTCCCGCCGTCCGATTAAAACCCATTTATCGCCCTATAATCCAGAAGTAATCCGAACTGCTATTCGCAACGAACTCGATCGCGGCGGACAAATCTTTTACGTAGTCCCGCGCGTGGAGGGAATAGAAGAAGTTGCGGGACAATTGCGAGAGATGGTAGCTAGTGCCAGAATTGCGATCGCCCACGGTCAAATGCTAGAAGGAGAGTTAGAGGCGACCATGCTCACCTTTAACAACGGGGAAGCAGATATTCTCGTTTGTACCACAATTATTGAATCGGGTTTAGATATTCCCAGAGTCAATACAATTATCGTCGAAGACTCGCAAAAGTTCGGCTTGTCCCAACTGTATCAGTTACGAGGTAGGGTCGGGCGATCGGGAGTTCAAGCCCACGCCTGGTTATTGTACCCGAATCGTGATAGCCTCTCAGAAGCCGCGAGAAAGCGTTTGCGGGCGCTACAGGAGTTTACGCAACTAGGTTCGGGATATCAATTAGCCACTAGGGATATGGAAATTCGCGGCGTTGGCAATCTTTTGGGTGCGGAACAGTCGGGACAGATGGAGGCGATCGGCTTTGAGTTGTATGTGGAAATGTTACAAGAAGCGATTAGGGAGATACAAGGGCAAGAAATTCCCCAAGTAAGCGATACTCAAGTGGATCTAAAATTGACTGCTTTTATCCCTGCTGATTATATCCCCGATGTAGATCAAAAAATGGATGCTTATCGGGTAATAGCTGCTGCTAATTCGAGGAAAGAATTAACACAAATAGCCGCAGATTGGAGCGATCGCTACGGTTCTTTACCTGCGCCTGTAGAACAATTACTGAAGGTCGTAGAACTGAAGCAAATTGCCAAGCCTCTCGGTTTTTCTCGCATCAAACCCGATGGCAAACAACATATTAGTTTAGAAACGCCGATGGAGGAACCTGCTTGGAAGTTGTTGCAAGAGAAATTACCAAATCATTTGCGATCGCGCTTTGTTTATAGTAAGAAAAAGGTGACGGTGAGGGGTTTAGGGGTGGTGAAGCCTCAGCAACAGTTGGAGAATTTAATTGAGTGGTTGGGTATGATGCAGGATGCTTTAGGTGAAGCGGAATAACCTCTCGGCGATCGATCTAGGTTGCGTTCCGGTGAAGTGATTTGTTATACCAATTCTAAAAATTATTGCTACACATCAATTCTCTGAAACTGTTCCCTGTTCTCTTTCCTCACCGAAGTATAGCGATCGCAGTCCAACCCAATCGATTTTTCTTCTTGTCCAACTTCTTGACAATAACAAGATTCACCTTTTGACCATTCTCCAATTGACTTGCCAACTCAGGAGGAACAAAAGCATCCTCTACAAAACCAAATCCTCTTTTATTTAGGCGCACAAAACCAATCCGTAAAGATATATTTTCATTGTCGATAAAAGTGGATGGAGAAAATCGATAGGCATTGATTCGATCGCCATGTCTTGCACACTTAACCTGGATCGCAGTACCAGGTGCCACTTTTTCGATCGCGGGAAACTCGGCATATGAAAGTATACAGTACTGGTAAGGATTCAGATAAATGAAAGCTTTGTTCTGACGATGGCGATCGACCATCCCATATATGGATTCAAGTTGATCGAAAGGCTTGCCTGACTTACGTTTCTCAACCATAACAACTGTTTGGCGATCGCCACTCTCATCAACGATCGCTGTAACCGGATCGCCGAGTACGAGATTTAAGTGGTTTGAGATTGGTTAGACTCATCAACTATTTTCTTTAC
>JBFRWL010000245.1:0-2942 GCA_051439565.1 Prochloraceae cyanobacterium | reverse complement strand
CCGCTACCCGGTCTTGTTCTAGAGCATTCCCATCTACATACTGAACTACAGGAGGAGTTGTTTTCAAACCCCCAGAAATGAATAACGTTGTCTCCGCCATCCCGTAGCAGGGATAAAATGCCTCTCTGCGAAACCCACAAGACTCAAAGATAGAGACAAATCGCTCTATGGTTTCTGCTCGAACGGGTTCGGCACCAGAGAAAGCGACTTCCCAACTACTTAAGTCAATACTTGCCCTTTGTTCGGGAGTTACTTTCTGACACAAGAGATCGTAGGCAAAATTGGGACCGCCACTGGTAGTTATCTTATAGCGAGAAATTCCCTCTAGCCAACGCCAGGGCTTCTGTATCAAAGCCACTGGTGACATTAAGATAACTGGAAAACCACCATAAAGAGGCTGCATCACGCCACCAATTAAGCCCATATCATGGAAAAGTGGCAACCACATCAGCACTCGACTGCTGGGAGTATGCTCGAAACTTCTGTAGATTATATCGGAATTGTGTAGTATATTTCCATGAGTCACCTTTACGCCTTTGGGAATTCCAGTAGAGCCAGAGGTGTGCTGAAGGAAAGCTAGGGTATCACTATTAAGTTCTGGCTGTGTCCAATCTGATGAGAGAGAAGTAGGAATGCGATCGGTAGCGATCCAGGGTAAGCAATCTAATTTAGGAGCTAATTCTGGATTGGTTGCCAACTGACCCTTAATATTAGTGAGGAGTGCTTCTGTGCTCAGGACAATGGTAGCCTGGGAAGAAACTACACGTTCCTGAAGCTCCAACAAAGATTTACTGTGTCGGGGAGGATTATCAGTCACAGCGATAACCCCAGCATACAAACAGCCCATAAAGGCAGCAATGAAATCTAAACTAGCATGGTAGGGATAGACAACCAACGCCCTGGAACCAGGAGGAACTAAGGCTTGAATTTGAGCAGCGATCGCCTTTGAGAGTTGATTTAATTGTTGATAAGTAAGACTGCCTGATTCTGTTTCTCCGTCTGATAAGCAAGTATAAGCAATTTGGTCTGGCTGATTTGAGGCTCTATATTGTAAAAGTTCTACTAAGGTTGAATGGTTAGGCATTAGCTGTTAACTTGCAAAAAACATCAATATATTTGCGTGCCATTTATCCTAGCGATCGCTTGTCAACAAAATTGATCGAGGCAGTCTGGGCTATTAGTTTATCATAACGATCCAAGATTTAAATAATCGCTCTTCTTTTCGAGGCGCTTCCAAAGTGCTGTATGGGTAACGGTTGGCAACATACTTGTTCTGTAACTGCGCCGATATTACGATCGACCAGCTTAAATTTCCATTGGTGATGTAAAATGACTGCTACTGCGATCGAGCCAAAAGGTGGTTGTAGTGCCTGGCGACAAAATTATACAACGGTTCAAACCTCTGGTACCTCAAGGTACTGTAAAAATAATGTATCAAATTTGTCAACCCTGTCCGAAATTCATCTCACTGTTACATCTAACATAGTCGAACATAGTCTAAATTATTGCTTGTGGAAAAAATAAAATTAGCAATTGTTGGTATTGGCAACTGTGCCAGTTCTTTAATACAAGGTATTGAGTATTACAAAGGAAAACAGCCTCAGGATGCTCTCGGATTAATGCACTGGGATATCGGAGGTTATCGACCTTACGACATGGAAGTCGTTGCTGCTTTTGACATCGATCGCAGAAAAGTAAACCTGGATATAGCGGAGGCTATGTTCGCCCCTCCCAACTGTACGACAGTATTTTGTCAGCATATGCCTCCGACTGGTGTATCCGTTCAGATGGGTCGAGTCCTTGATGGCATGGCAGAACACATGGAAACTGTTGAGGAAAAATATACATTTGTTCTCAGCGATCAACCAGAGCCATCAAAAGCAGATGTGATCAAAATTCTACAAGAATCGGGAGCAGAAATTTTAGTTAACTATCTGCCCGTCGGTTCTCAAGAAGCAACGGCTTTCTATGCAGAGTGCGCCATAGATGCTGGAGTAGCATTTATTAATTGTATCCCCGTGTTTATTGCCAGCCAACCCCTATGGGCAGAAAAGTTTAGACAAAGAAAGATTCCGATTATCGGTGATGATATCAAGTCCCAACTTGGTGCGACAATTATCCATCGAGCTTTGGCCGATTTATGTAAGAAAAGGGGAGTCAAAATCGAGCGCACTTATCAGCTCAATACAGGCGGTAATACAGATTTTCTCAATATGCTCGATCGCACTCGGTTGGACTCGAAAAAAGAGTCTAAAACTGAAGCAGTGCAGGGAGTTATTGGGAAGCGACTTCACAGTGAAAACATCCATGTTGGCCCCAGTGATTATGTTCAGTGGCAAAAAGATAATAAAGTTTGCTTTATTCGTATAGAGGGAAAAGTGTTTGGAGATGTGTCAATAAATTTAGAGATAAGGTTATCGGTAGAAGATTCTCCTAACTCGGCTGGGGTAGTTATTGATGCAATTCGGTGTTGTAAGTTTGCTCTAGAAAGAGGGATTGGTGGAGTTTTGTCTGCTCCATCTGCTTACCTTATGAAACATCCACCCAAACAGTTAACCGATGATGAAGCTTATGTGATGATGGAAAAGTTTATTGCGGGAAAGCTTGACGAGGTTATCAGCAGCCTGGAAGTTTAAACTTCGCAGCAATTGTGCCTTTTACCAGAGGTAGACAACAGGCAACAGATTCGTAAGCATTCAGTTATCAGCACTCAGCTTTTTAATCAAGTTAAACAGCATTTTCTTGATTTTCATTACATTGCCAGAGAATGTTTTACCCAAAGCTAACGGCTGAATGCTTACACAGATCCAGAGAATTTAAGTGAGTAGGTGAAAATAAATTCCTCATTCCACACTTCATTTTGTAATATTGCCTAAGTATGTACTCTCACACTTTGGTTTTTAGCAAGAGCGAACGATTTAAAGGAAAAATATGATTTAATC
>JBFRWL010000244.1:0-5963 GCA_051439565.1 Prochloraceae cyanobacterium | reverse complement strand
CCTCAAGGAAGTCGACTGCCGTAATCTGAGCTTTCAATAGTTGAGCAAGCAACAATGTGGAAGCTCCCGTACCGCAGCCTATATCGGCAATCTTTAATGGCGCAGACCGATCTACCATAGACATATCGAGAGCCATTTCCGTCTCTGCATCACCGCCTGGCCCCTGCCGGTTTGCACTTTTATGCAGGTCTATCAAAAGTTGATAATCTTCCACTAATCTCTCCTTATTTTGTTGTCGCCCTAACTTATAATTGTAACGCCGTTGCACCTAATAATATGGGGTAGGGTCATCTCCCAAGATTACTAGGAATACTCCTAGCGACGAATTTATGCTACCCATGACACGGTAAACCCATCGACTTAAACCTTAAATATCTCCATTAACGCATTCGACAAAGCAAGGGATAACGCACTATAGATCAAGTCATTTAGAGTGTCTTTTAGTGCTATCAGTTTTCAAAAAACGCACTTTATGAAAGCAGGCAAATATTGTTTACTTCTTGACAAGTATATACGATAATGTATATACGATTTATGGAATTTGAATGGCATGAATCAAAGAATTTAGCAAACCTCCGAAAACACGGACTTAGCTTCGATGAAGCGAAGAAATTATTTGAAGATCCGAACTGTTTAACCTTTGGAGATTATCGCTTCGACTACGGAGAGATGCGGTATGTATCAATTGGAGAGGTGATGTTATCTGAAAAGAGGTTGTTGGTTGTCATCGTGGCACATACGCTACGGGCTAACACGATAAGAATCATCTCGGCCAGAAAAGCAAACAAGCAAGAGAAAAAACGTTATGAGCGGGAAAGATTTTTCTCCTAATTTATGTGATGAGGAGAGACACAAAAGACTATTAAGAATGAAGGATTCAGAGATCGACTATTCTGACATTCCTCCACTTGATGATAATTTTTTCAAGAAGGCAAAACTTGTAAAGCAGACACCAAGAACTCAGTTGATTTCCATCAGAATCGATTTGAATGTTCTGGAAGACTTAAAGCGCATCGCTCAGGAAAAAGATGAAGGATATCAAACTCTTATTAAAGATATCTTAAGAACATTTGTTGCCGCCCATCCTATTAAATTACCTCCAGCCAACGAGGTCAAAGATGACTCTTAACCTTGGCGATGGCAATTTCTTTATTCTGCTTTCCGTAGTCCTATAGCGCAATATTTGATAACGCCTAAAACATGGCTCTAAAAGCTTCCCATAAATTGCCACAAGAGTATTCCTAGTACTCTTTCTTTAGATCACAACGAGTAGGTTAGCTGCTTGAATAGTGAGGTTTTCTAAGATAATTACACCTCGCTCGATTAGGCGAGTAATCGTTCCGCCAATCCTCCAAAACGAGGCTGAGGTGACCTGGGATACTTGACTTAACCGAGGAGTTCCATATATGGGTTTTGGCCAAATAGATCTTCACAATCTCTCATGAACTTTGGGAGCTTTACTGGTTTGTTAGCCTTAAAATTGGTGACCAGCAAAGATAAATAGCACTGCATCATGAATACTGTTTGTTGAACTAATTCTTCATTTTATGATTTAAGTAACAGGTAAATATTTAACCTTAACTTATCATGCTAACGTATGATAAAGGACGTTGCATATGTTTAATGTTTAATAAACAAAGTTGGCCGAACTATTTCACACTCGTACTGTTTTTTTTGGTGTGTTTGACTGTTATATGGACGCTGTCGGATGCGATCATAGATCCCGTCAAGGTACGGGATGCAATACAAGAAGGTGTGCCTTTCCTATTCCTATCTGATAGAATCATTCAGATTTTGCTTGACGGTGCATGGCAGCTACTTGCGGCGTTACTGTTAACTATTACGTTTCGCAAAAAGGTGGTTGCGGCACAGCAGCAAATATTAGCGTATCTTCGTCCACCGCCACCGCCCTTCATGCGTATTGCAGATAGGAAATTCGCGGAGAACAAGGACATTGTCTTTAGGAGAGTACCCCTATTAGAGAGAGACTCAGAGATCGAAACGATTCACAACTTCATTAAGGATAATAGACCCTTCATCTGGTGCTGGATGATTGGTCAAGGCAAACAGGGAAAGACACGTATTGCCCTAGAAGCCTGCTTAGGGTTGAAAAGAGGCGATTGTGATGGCATCTGGCGGCGATGCCATGCGGGCTTCTTCGTAAGTAGTTCGTCGGATGATTTACTATGGCAGTCCTGGCAGCCTACACGACCTACTTTACTGATCATAGACGATGCGGCCTTTTGTGCAGAAGAAATCCTATCAATAGTAACAAATTTGGCACTTCGTGCTGAGGAGCTGACTCAGCCTGTGCGCATATTGCTCGTGGATCGGCAGGTACCAGAAAGCCTTGAAGAACTAGAGGCACATCCTTCTGTCCGTGACTGCGAATTTAGGATCGTTATCCAGGATTTTGATCGGGTTCGCGCTAAACGCTTTGCAGCGGGAGTCTGGCAGCATATCTCGCCACGAATTTTAGCAGGACAAAAGGATGCCGAAAGTGTAGGACGTTTTTTTAGTTTTGCCTCTGATCATTATGGACTCACTACTATCGAGTTCATGCTACCGTTCTTGATGGGATCTCTGGGAAGAGTGTCACCTGTTAAGATTGCCCAAGATCGCCTTCGGCGCTGGCGTAACCTTGGTGTTAGCGAAGAGGCGCTGAACCTAGTCGCGATGGCTACACTGTTGGATGGTCTTGACTGGTCCGATGCTGAATCCGTAGTTGATAAGACTACCACTGAACAAGTCAAGGATATCGAGTGCATCACCTATAAACATGCCGCTAACCGTATACCATCATTGGGAAACGGGACGGCTCATCTTGCAGTGGCGTTGCTCATTCTCTTTGATCAGCCTCTACCTAAGAGACGCAGTCTGGCTGAAATTGCGTGGCGCATCGCTCCTAAGGCACTCCGCAGAGCACTCGCATCTAGCGCAGTGTCTTTTCCCGCTGATGCTTTTGACTATTTTATCTCACCCCCTTTAGAGAGCGCCTTAGAGTCTGATTACTGGGTACTGTTGATGTGTGAACTCTTCGACATGAAAATCGCTGCTAACTTGGTGAACGACGATATAGAAGAGGGGCTTATTAAAGCTTTGACCGAAGCGAATGCGAAGATAGCGTGGCGTGCATTACTGGCAGCAAGTGGATATCTTGCTCTCACTATAAGTGAAGTTAAAAGCGTAAGGATGTTTGACTTTATCGAAGCAGCCCAAGCTGTAAAGAACCGTTGGTCCGATAACGAGACTGTTGAAATAGCCTATGCCGAACTCCTCAAGGAAGCGATGCGCACCCCAGAGGTCTTGACTGATCTAAACTACGGTGAGGATATCGCCAAAAATCTTTTGCAGGTGAGTGCCATTGACATCGCTAGTAATAAGCAAAGAGCTTCCTCGGAAACGCAAAAACGACTTGATCCACTTTATGAAGGGGCCCTCCTCTTACGAGCAGAGTCTCTAGCGGCACTTATCAGGTTTCGACAAACAAGGGGACAAAGCGAAATATCACGTGACTATCTCGAAGAACTTGTGACTATTAGGGAAGTACTTCCAAAATCTCGCCAGATCGCCGAAACTCATCTTGCTGCACTCGAAAGTGCTATGCTGTCAACACCCCAAGGAAAAGACGATAGTGACCTCGGAGCATTAAAACAAAACCACGCAGATCTATTATTGGCCCTCTCCGACGATTCCCACGAATGGGTGAGAACAGAGAGTTATTGGAGATGGCTTATTATCAACCTCAGCTGTGGATATTAAAGGACTTATCTACATGGTCTGTGCTTTGACATAGACTAACATTTCTGACTATTTTTTGTCACAAAATTACACATAATCGTTTGGAAAATGTGTTGTAGTAAAGCGTTATTTGTGTTTTGTCTATAAATCGAGTAAGTAAGGGGTACTTCCCCTAAACTTGACCGATAAATGTTGTTATCGGTCATTGTAAATCTGATTCCCTGAATAATTAAGAGTGCCGTGAGCTTAAACTACCGCGGAGGAGTCTTGTTTACTATTGGCTTTTTATGAACGAAAAGTCCTACAATAAAAGCTGAACACAGTCAGTTAGTAGGGTCATGCCCAGAACAAGCAAGGTCAAAAAGGAAACAAAAAACGGACAACTCGCCGTTCAGGAACCAGAAGCCACTAAGATCGAGGTACTTCCCGAAGAATCTTCCTCTCTCTCTGAACAAGAACAAAAAGACCTAGAACGATTAGAAGCTCAGATAAAAAGTGCTGTTTTAGAAGCAGCCAAAGCCCTATGGGAGATCAATACACGGCGCTTATATAGAGGGCTATACGCCACATTTGAAGAATACTGCGAAGCCACTTTTGAGTTCTCATCTCGATACATTTATTACCAGGTAAAATTCGGACAAGTTTTGAATGCACTCGAACAATCTGAACAGACTGTTCAGATTTTGCCTCAGTCTGAATATCAGGTACGACCTCTTTCAAAACTCAAAGAGGAATCATCCCAGGTAGAGGCATGGTTAGAAGCAATAAAGAGAGCAGAAGGAAAGCTACCCTCAAACCCTGTTGTAGAAGAAGTGGTGCGGGAGAAGTTGACGCCTAAGAGCACCAAGAAGAAAGCAGAAACACCGTTAGATGAAGGGGTTTTTTGTCACGTTGGTGGACAAGTTGCACAAGTCATTAGCAGCACGGATGGTGGCTATCAACTGAAACGGTGGGATAATACTGAAGAAACAGCCAAAGCCAACGAGGTAAAAGAAATCAGCATTGATAAGCGCTCTCTATCACGAGCGCAATCATACTTTGAACAGCTTGGAACGGTAGCTAATTTGGTGGAACGATACCGAGAGAAGACGGCTACGGCAGTGCTAGGAGTCCTTGCCAGAATAGAGCTACCGCCCACTGAGCTTGAAACGAAGTTATTAAAAAGCCTTGAGCGGGAGTTGTCTCGTCGGGATAAGACTCAAGCTGAACAAGACTGATTTGAACACTATGAGTTTTTTAATACCACTTAATGGGGTGCAGCATGGGAGTTGTCTATGAATTTAACCACTGGCGAATATACGAATGGGAATCAGAGACAAGGTACTATCGTGCTGAAGTTAAACAAACACTTTTTGGTGACTGGTGTGTTTTCTGCGCCTGGGGAGGGCGTACGAACCGCTTAGGCAACTGCAAAACCGTGTATGTAGAAAACCCCTATGAGGCGGAGAAGATCGTTGGGGAGCTCGCTAAACGGAGACAGAGGAGAGGCTACTGTCCTTTGTAGCGGGGTCTTAGCCTTAATAAGGCTCTTGAGCATAGAGCTTTAAATTATCCATCATTTTTACATTTCCAGTGAGGGGCTTCTTCTCATTTACTTTGAGTTAGCCAAAAAGGTCTATCCTATGAGAATTTGCCGCACACAAGAGCAAGCACGAGACGGTTGCATAGGTGCTAGGAGACAAATCCCCACAAGACTCCCTTCCCCAATTTAGTCGTGCGCAGAAACCATAAAATCACGACAACAATTGAGTAGAATGCCTTGTTCATTCTGCGAGTGAGCGCAACATCCTTATCCTAAATCCTACTAAATGAATCTTGGTTAATCAACGTTTTGAATCGGTTAAAATTTCGGCTAAAGAGAAAAAGGAAAGGAGACTGTTTAACGACTGTCTCCCAAAAGTCGTGACCTTTAAAAATAACCCTCCAAAATCACTACGAAGTGAGTAATTCTTGAAAGAAGGTGAATTTTTAGAAAGTCATTTTAAAGTACCTGAATCAGCTTTTCAGATAATATTTTCCATTCATTTGTAACGAGCTATAAACCAGCTCATTTACTAGAACTCCTCCTCATCAAGAAGACAAGTTCTCGCAGATTAACAACCTATGGTTCTGCGCACGACATTGTCAAAATGTATTTTATCCATTTTTCATGCCTTGAAAATTGGTAACTCCAAGACACAAATACAGCCCGCATCAGGTAAGCTTTGAGTAGCCGGATAGAC
>JBFRWL010000243.1:0-5613 GCA_051439565.1 Prochloraceae cyanobacterium | reverse complement strand
GAATGTATCCATAGTAAGCATCGATTAAATGTTTATTAGCCTCACTATCCTTCCTCTGGGAGAAATAGAACTCTGCTGCCATTTCATTCGCTAGTGCTTCTTCATGAATATATTCAGCGTTCTTGGCTGCCTTGATCGCTTGGTCATAATACTGGGCAGCTTTCTCATTGTGCCCCAATACTCGTGCTTTCTCTGCCTCGATAAGCTGATACTTGTGGAGATAATTTTCTGGGGCGTGTTTTGCCCAATGCTTCATTTTTTTCTGATACGAGGCTACTTTTCTCAGATATTTTTTCTGTTCGCTTTTTGAGACAGTGGGATATAGAGCCAAGAGCGCTAGAGAAGAGTAGAATTTATACAGAGGAATATAAGCGCTGCCCAACGGGCCTTGTCCATATTTTTCTGCCAAATAGGCGTTGTTTGCAGACTGAGCGTAATCTTTAAACAGATAACATAGGAGTGATTTAGCCAAATAAGTCGCAAAAATTGCCTGATTATCCTTCTCTTCAATTACAGAGGGCAACATGGTTTCTTCATTACACAGCTCTCCAGTTAATCGGGTCGGAGCCACTGAATTACCAAGCAAATTCAACACTAGTTGACCCCATACTTTGGCATGATTAATCTGAACCTCCTGCTTGTATTTACCCATCATCCTAATATATTGAACCTGCTTATTGTTTACAGGGGTTAAAGGCTCACCGCTCAGAAATAGATAGCCGCAATAATGAGTTGCACAATGACAGGCATCTTCTATACTTCCAGTTTCCAGACCACTTTGAATTCCTTCCTGCAAAGGTTCTAATGTTTCCTTGACGTGCTGTTTCCAGTGACGGATAAAAGTGTTAAATACTAGGTGCATCTGAGCTTTGCGTTCTTTAGCATGCAATTGTTCTAGAAGCATCAGACCCAGTTGACCATATCGATATCCACGATCGATGTCTCCTAAGACTGCACAGTGGATCAGACCATAACTACTGTATCCAGGAATTGATAGAGATACATTCCCGTATTTCACAGACAGATTGACCATTTTAAAGATCGTCAGTGGGAAAAGCTCGGGCATCGCCACGAAAGCAGCCGGAATGACAGCCATTAATATCCGCATAGCCGCCAGTTTATAGGGATCGGTCATTTCCGGTAGAGAGGCTAACTCTTCAATTGGCTTGCTTCCCTGGGTCAATTTTGTGTTCAGTAACCCTAGTAATATTCTCAGTTGCTTGGGTTGTTCGGGTAAGTGAACTCCCAGATTTTTCAAGATTGGCAGAGCAGTATCGATCGCTAGTTTCATCTGGCTCTGAGCGATGTAATACTGAATTTTTGTCTCATATATCTTGACTTTTTCCAGCAGAGTTCTGGCTTGTTGGAGAACAACATTAGCCAGCTTTCCTGCTTGCTCGAAGTTAGCGTTGAGGTATTCTACTTCTGCTGCTTCTACGTACAGACCCAAGGTCAAATCGTAATAATTTTGCCAGCTATCTCTTGACAATAGCTCTAAACCTATATTTAAATTTTTGCGAGCGGCTTCATAAGCTGTTGCTAGCTTGGCTTTTTTGCCAGCGATAAGATTCAGTTCGGCTAGGCGATCTCTTTCTGAGTGATTCAGGATTAATTCTCTGCCGATATTAAGCTGGTTGACAATATCGAAAATATTTTCTTCAATCTCCTCAGCCGGAGTATTCTTTAGCAACAGTTGACCGATTTCCAGGTGGGTCTGTTTTTTCTGGTCATCTGGGATCAGAGAATAAGCTGCTTGCTGCACCCGATCGTGTAGAAATTTGTAGCTAACCTGGACAGACTCCTCTATTCTTACTGCTTCTTCTTCTTCGTCAAACACCAGCGGTACTTTGTAGGCATCGCTGAGAGGAAGAATCAGACCAGCTATCAGTGCTGACCATAAATCCGCTGACGTGTCTGACTCGGATTTCTCATTGACGATCGCCAGAACATCTAAATTAAACTGGTTGCCAATGCAAGCCGCTAATTTTAAGACTTGCTGCGTCATCTGAGGCAATTTTTGCAGATTTCTGGCAACTAATTCAACCACATTATCATCAGTAATGCCAACAGCTTGAATTTGTTCGATGTCCCACTGCCAGCAACCACTATTAAAGTCAAAGGTCAATAGCTTTTCGAAGTGCAGAGTCTGTAGTAGCATCCTCAAAAAGAAGGGATTGCCAGCGGTTTTATTAAAAACTAGCTCGGCTAAAAGCTTTGACCTTTCAGGTTTGCAGTGAAGAGTATCCGCTACTAATTGGTCAACGTGTTCGATCGCCAAAGGTTGGAGAGAGATGGTATTAACAATTGAGTTGGTCTTTTCAATCTTCTCTATTGTCTGAATCAAAGCATGAGTCGGACTGACCTCATTATCTCTATAAGCCCCAATTAGCAACAGATATTGGCTATCTTGCTCGGTTAGCAGCAGTTGAATTAATTTTAAAGAAGCTGAATCGGCCCACTGAAGATCGTCCAGAAATAGTACTAGGGGATGTTTTTTTTGGGTAAAAACACTAACAAATTCTTTAAATATTCGATTAAAGCGATTTTGGGATTCAGTTGGGCCTAGTTCGGGGATGGCTGGCTGGGAGCCAATAATCAGTTCAACTTCGGGAATGACTTCTATAATAACCGAGCCATTCTCGCCCAGCCGAGAGAGGAGTTTTTCTTTCCAAAGAGCTATGCGTTCTGGAGTTTCTGTTAATACCTGCCGTACTAATGACTGAAAGGCTTGAATTAGTGCTGCATAGGGAATATTCTTTTTAAATTGATCGAACTTACCAGAGATAAAATACCCCCGCTGGCGAACAATAGGTTTATGAACTTCATTGATTACTGAGGTCTTACCAATGCCTGAGTAACCTTTCACCAGCATCATCTCTGTGCTACCGGAACTAACTCGCTCAAAGCAAGAAAGCAAGGCAGTGACTTCGGCTGAGCGACCATAGAGTTTTTGCGGAATCAGAAATTGACCGCGTCGATCCATTTGTCCGCAGGGGAAGTACTCAATTTTTCCCCTATCCAGCAGTTGAGTTAGACAAGTTTCGAGATCAGCTTTGAGTCCGTAGGCACTTTGGTATCTGTCTTCAGGATTTTTAGCTAACAGTTTCATCACAATGGATGATACTGCCTCTGGGACTTCTGGATTTAGCTGATGAGGCGGGACTGGTAGCAGCGCCATATGGCAGTAAATTAATTCCAATGGGTCGATAGCTTTAAACGGCAACTGACCAGTCAAGATTTGATAAAAAGTGATACCGAGGGGGTAAAAGTCGGTGCGATAGTCAATTGACCGATTCATCCGTCCAGTTTGCTCTGGAGAGATATAGGCTAAAGTGCCTTTCAATAAAGAATTATTATCTTGCTCCCACGAGCTATCTAGGAAGCTATGATTCTCGTTAGCTAAGCGGGTAGCAATGCCAAAGTCACTAATTTTCACCTGGAAAGTTTCCGGGTTGATAATGATATTTGAGGGTTTAATATCTTTATGAATTATCTGGTTTTGATGGAGCTTTCCTAGACTTGAGGTTAGCTGAAGGGCAATTCTCAAAAACTTCACGAGCTGAAGCTTTCTGGTAGCGAGGAACTGCTCGAGAGATTCACCACCAAAATCTTCCAAAATCAGAGCAAAACTGTTCTTATACCGCTCCAAGCTATAGGATTTTATAATTCCTTCTAGCTTGAGATTTTTAGTAATCTTGTATTCGTGGCGCAACCTGGTAATCTCTTCGAGAGTGGGATAATCGGCTTTCAAGGTTTTAATAATCACCGGTGTTTTGTCCGACTCTCTCAACCCACGATAAATGATTTTCTTGAAACTGACTTTAATTTCTTCTCTGATTTGGTAGCCCTGAATCTCATTCATAATTTTAATTATCTTTCTTTTACGGAAGGTTGAGCAGTTAAAATCAGTCTTGATTTTTACTATTTACTCACTTAAAAGTTATTAGGAAAACAATTTGATTTCATTATTGTCTTGTTTGAACTCTCATTCATCGGCTAAATAGCTGAATATTCATTTGCTATTTAACGTGAGTTCTATATAAGAGCTACCGATTTAAAACAGGACAAGCTGGTTGAGACTAGAAGACTGATTCAGTAATGCCAAAATCCCTGATTAGTTGAGAGGGGGGAGTTTAGTCAGAGGGGGAAGATAGGGAAGAAAGAGAAGCCAAAAAGCTTAACTTGTCTTGATTCTCCCCATACCTCTGATAATTGCTCTTGATTACTCAATTGATGCTCTCGATCTTAGCTGTCAGGTCTTAAGTAGCGCTGGCGAGTTGATAGCCCATATAAGTAAATGTGTGACATCCTCCTAGACTAACTCTTCGAGTATAGTGTAGGCTTCCCAACCTCACAACTGGGCATTGCTACCCTACGCCACTTGTCTATGCACATAGCACCCAACAGCCCGACGGGGCTTTTAAAGGGCGGAACTGAATTCCGCCCGCAGCCCCTCGACTTGATAGCCAATTTCTTCCTTCCCCCAGAGTCCCTGGGTACATAGCATTTCTAGGCCGCGATTACAAATTTCCTGAGCTAAGGCTACATCGCGGTCTACCTCATACTTACATTCTGGGCAACAATGCCATCGATCTTTTAGCTCTTTTCTGACTTCGAGCCGACAATTAGGACAGGTTTGAGAAGTCCCACGATGGTCTACTTGTGCCACATACTTACCTCTTGTCCAAGCTACATACTTGAGAATAGTGCGAAATTGACCGAAAGCAGCATCTAGTGTGTGTTTTCCCAAAAAACCTTTAGCCATTGTTCTGAAGTCTATATCTTCTAGAAAAATGGTGTCTCCCATATCGCAAAGTTGATGAGCTAATTTGAATTGATAATCCTTTCTTACCCAAGCAATGTGATTGTGCATCTTTTCTACTTTGAGTCTGGCTTTCTCGTAGTTTTTAGAGCGCTTTTGTTTTTTCGATAATCTATGTTGTAGCACTTTCAGCCGACTGTATAGAGTCCCGAAAAACTTACGACCTTTTTCGATAAAACCGTCAGAAGTAGAAAGATATTTTTCTAACCCCAAATCTATGCCAATAGCGTGACCGTATGGCAAGGGTTCAGGAACAGCTGCATCTAATTGAATGCTAATCGTTGCCAACCACCCAATTGCTTTTTTGATAATCCTGAGCTGTTTAATTTTGAAGCTATCAGGAATAGGACGATGTAGTTTGATATCTATCAATCCCAGCTTCGGGAGTTTGATTTGATTGCCAATTAGAGGTAATTTCCTGAATTGAGGAAATAATATTGATTTGAGTTGACCATACTTTTTGAATCTAGGAAAACCAAAACCGCGTGTTTTGAAAAAATCCCAGGCATCGTGCAATCTTCTAATATTAGTTTGCAGGACTTGAGCAGGAACTGTTGTGAACCCGTGAATACTCCTTTTTAGCTTGTGGTAAATTGTTTTGCTGCTGATGATATCCAGGAAAAGGATAGTCCGCAGACATGATATACTCTGACTCTTTGAGAAATGAAATCAAGTATTAAACTCATATTTTTAAAGCGATCGCTACACCCCACACCTCTGCTCAACCAAGGTCTGTAGTCAAGGTACAAGATGTGAAGTGAAAATGCTCTCGGACCGAACTTAAACACAAT
>JBFRWL010000242.1:0-4816 GCA_051439565.1 Prochloraceae cyanobacterium | reverse complement strand
GAAAATGTTTGCCGCACCCAAGGACCAGAAGCTATCTGCATGTACGGTTCGGGTCAATTACAAACTGAGGACTACTACCTCGCCCAGAAATTGCTCAAAGGCTGCCTCGGTACCAACAACTTTGACGCTAACTCCCGTCTGTGCATGTCTTCAGCAGTATCGGGATATATTCAGAGTTTTGGTTCTGACGGACCTCCCTGTTGCTATGAAGATCTAGAACTAACGGACTGTGCTTTTTTGATTGGCACTAATACCGCAGAGTGTCACCCTATTGTTTTTAACCGCCTGCGCCAGCATCACAAACGCAATCCTAAGGTCAAAATGATTGTAGTCGATCCGCGCGGTACGATTACAGCCCAGGCAGCAGATTTACATTTGGCAATTCGACCCGGTACGGATATCGATTTACTTAACGGTATTGCCCATCTGTTAATGCGCTGGGATTTGATAGACTCTGTGTTTATAGATAAACATACAGTAGGTTTTGCTGACTACATCGAATTAATTCGCAACTATTCGCCGGAGTTAGTGGCGCGCAAGTGCGGTATTTCCCCAGAAGAATTGGAAAAAGCTGCTCGTTACTGGGGAGAATCCCAGCGAGTACTTTCTCTGTGGTCAATGGGAATAAACCAGTCTGCAGAAGGTACTGCTAAGGTGCGAACTTTAATTAACCTGCACCTAATGACGGGGAACTTAGGCAAACTGGGGTCAGGACCTTTTTCCCTTACAGGTCAGCCTAATGCTATGGGGGGACGAGAAGCTGGAGGACTAGCTCATCTTTTGCCCGGTTATCGGGTAGTGAAAAATCCCCAACATCGCCGAGAAGTAGAAGAGTTTTGGGGGCTAAAATCAGGGCAAATTTCCCCTCGTCCCGGTCGCAGTGCTTGGGAGATGCTTTTAGGACTAGAACACAGAGAAGTGGGTTTGTTGTGGGTTGTTGCTACTAATCCGGCAGTAAGCATGCCCGATCTCGAAAGAACTAAGGCGGCATTGCAGCAGTCTCCTTTTACAGTTTATCAGGATGCCTACTATCCCACCGAAACCGCTGCCTATGCCCATCTTTTACTACCTGCAGCTCAGTGGAGCGAAAAAACTGGTACGATGACTAATTCAGAGCGAGTTGTCACTTTCTGTCCTCGCTTCCGCGATCCCCCAGGAGAAGCCAAAGCAGATTGGGAAATATTTGCTGCAGTAGGTCAAAAGTTGGGGTTTGCAGAACAGTTTAATTTTACTGCAGCGGCTCAGGTACATGCCGAGTTCGTTCAGCTTACTAGCGATCGCCTTTGCGACATGACTGGTATTAGTCACAGTTGCTTACAGGAGCAAGGACCAATTCAGTGGCCATATCCCCAAGCAGAAGGGGAGAATACAAATATACTAACAGAGTCTCAGCACTCGAAACGTTTGTATACTGACTGCCGTTTTCCCACTCCTGACGGCAAGGCTAGATTTGCAGCTTATCATTCTCGGGGACTGGCAGAGCCATTAGACGAGCAATATCCTTTCGTTCTCACTACTGGCAGGCTTTACGGTCACTGGCACACCCAAACCCGTACCGGACGAATTGAAAAAATTCGCCGCATGCATCCTTCTCCCTTTCTGGAAATTCATCCCCGTGACGCTGAAACTTTGGGCGTTGAAGAAGGAGATTGGGTGCAAGTAAGATCGCGCCGAGGTGCTGCCCAATTTCCTGCCCAAATTACTCAGGCAATTACACCGGGAACGGTATTTGTACCGATGCACTGGGGTAAACTTTGGGCAGAGGAAGCAGAAGCTAACGCTCTGACGCATCCGTTAGCCTGTCCCGATTCTCTGCAACCTGAACTTAAAGCTTGTGCTGTCAACTTGATCCACGTGAGTTCGACGGATTCAAAAAAGAGCAGGAGGTAGAGCAGCTAAGATTTTGACTTATCTTTGCGAACGGGAAGACCCTCACGTCCCGTGAGGGATGAGAGTGAGCGCGATCACCTTTTAGACCAAATTTTACAAAAAGTATGACTCTTTTGTAAAAACTCTAGTATGATAACTAATAGCAATATAAGCTAGTTAGTCTTAATGCTTAATCTCACTTACACTTACAAGCTAAAACCAACCAAAAAGCAGATAGAAATAATCGAACACAATCTGGCTGTTTGTAAGTCTGTTTGGAATCATGCTCTATATCAAAGAAAGCTTTGGTATAACAGTCGTAAGTGTGATATCAATAAGTGTTCTCTAATCTCTGAATATGTTGTCAAACCCTTTGAATATCCTAATTACCACACACAATCTGCTGAATTAACCCAAGCTAAAAAGACTAATGCTTACTTAAAATCTGGTAATGCTCAAGCTATGCAACAAACTTTAAGGAAGTTGGACAGAGCATTCAATGACATGAAGTCTAAAGGAATGGGATTCCCTCGTTACAAGAAGAAAATAAAATCGTTTAATCTTCTAAGTAAGAAGTTTGAGGTTAACGGTAATTACCTCAAGATGCCTCTACTGAAAAATATTAAGTTGAGAAAATCTAGGGATATTCCTGATGGTTTCGAGATCAAACAAGTACAAATCATTAAAAAAGCATCAGGATATTATGCCAGTTTAATGATCGAACTTGATGTAGATTTACCTTCGCCTATACCTCACGGTCATCCTGTAGGAATAGATGTCGGTATTTCGAGTATGCTATCGACTTCTGATGGTTTGATAATCCCAAGACCAAAGTTTTTAAACAAAGCACTGCGTAAGATTGAATTACTACAAAGAAAGCTTAAAAAGAAACGTCTTGGTTCTAATAAGTGGAACAAGCTACAGAAAAGAATAGCTCTATTACATGAAGCAGTAGCTAACAAAAGAAAGGAATATCATTTTAGACTTGCTTATCAATTACGTGAGGGAGTGGGAATGATATTTATCGAAGACATTAATTTCAAATCTTGGAGTAGAAGTCTTTTTTGCAAGCAATCTCTAGATATGGGATTAGGTCAATTCTTTGAAGTATTACAGTATGTCTGCTCAAAAACGGATACATTTTTTGCCAAAGTAGATAAAGATTTTACATCTCAAATCTGTCCTAATTGCGGTACTCATACTGGTAAAAAAGAATTAAATGTAAGATTACATTTCTGTCCTGAGTGCGGATACAAGCAAGATAGGGACATCGCTGCTGCTGAAATTGTACGTGATAGAGGATTAACTGCGGTCGGTGCGCCCGTGGTGAAACTGCCCTGTAATGGCGGTCTGTCGGGGGCATCTGCCTAGATAAGAGTCTAAAAGGGAATCCCTCGCTTTCAGCGATGGGAGGTTCAATACTTTCTCAGCAAGAGAGAAATTACATAATATTGTCCCAACAGTAGAACCGTAATCAGAAGAAATGAGCAAATCTTTGCTAACATCTAAGGCGCGATCTTAGTGTTTACTTCTTGAATTAATGTCATTTTCCTTATTCTCACTTTCTTCTGTTAGTTAATATTCAGTCATTTATCATGCGGATTCTTTTAGTTGAAGATGACCCAGAACAGTTAGAGCCATTGCAAATAGCCTTATCCCGTTCTGGTCATGTCGTAGATGGTGTGCCGGACGGAGCAACGGCTCGTTGGCTGATGAACGAAAAGGATTACGATCTGTTGATCCTCGACTGGATGTTGCCAGAAGAGAGTGGGATCGATCTTTGCCAGTCCTTTCGCGCAGCAGGAGTAGCCGCTCCAACTCTGTTACTCACTGCCAAAGATACTATTGCTGATAAAGTTACTGGTTTGGATGCAGGTGCGGATGATTACCTAGTTAAGCCAGTGAATGTAAGGGAACTTTTGGCAAGGGTACGAGCATTAGGAAGGCGATCGCCTCTATGGACAGGAGATTTGCTCAAACTGGCAGACTTATGCCTCCACCTAGACACAATGCGTGTTGAATGGGGGGACACCTCCTTCAAGCTCTCAAGCAAAGAGTTTCAACTGTTGGAATATATGATGCGCCATCCTCGCAAGATTCTCACTCATGACCAGATTGAGCAAGCACTGTGGGAATGGGGTTCAGAACCAGAGAGTAATGCTGTCGCTGCTAGAGTAAGACGCTTACGGCAACGTCTGCGAGAAATTGGTATAGAAGACTGGATTAATAGCATTTACGGTGTGGGATACTGCTTTGAACCACCCAAATCTTCCTAGCAACAGCTATGTTTAATTGGATGAAATTTAATAACTGGAAAGCATTACCCGTTCGTCTGCGGGGTGGCATTATTATCGCCATTCCAGTTGTCTGTTTATTTACCTCTCTCGGTGCTTTTGCCTGGTTAAAAGCCAGCTTGGAAGAAGACGAAGCTCGGGTACAGCACACCAAAATGGTCAAGCTAGAAACCAAACGTCTGCTTACAGCTCTAGTGGATACAGAAACAGGGGTGCGCGGTTATGGGCTAACTCATCGAGAGGAATTTCTCGCTCCCTATAACAGATCCCGTGCCATTATTCCCGACTCACTGAACCGACTAGAGAGTCTAGTGCAGGACAATCCCCAACAGGCGCAAAGACTGCAAGAAATCGGCACTAACATCGATCGACATCTAAAGATTTTGCAGCAAAAGTTAACTCTGCAACAAGAACTCAAACGAATTCGCCCAGAAGAAGAACTGATGGTGAATTCGGCTCGACTCTACGACTGGCTAGAAGAGGGAAAGGAAAAGATGAATGCCACTCGTACAGCGCTCGATGACTTTGCCCAGGAAGAAGAGCGATTATTGGAAGTTCGCCAGCAACATCAGGTGTTTTACCGACAGATTACGTGGATTGTCCTCTGTTTATCAGCGATCGCAGGTAGCTTGGGGGCATGGTTGGCTATTCTT
>JBFRWL010000241.1:0-3671 GCA_051439565.1 Prochloraceae cyanobacterium | reverse complement strand
ATTGAAAGCTTTGGGAATAAATTTACCCACAGAAAACTTTAGAAGTTCTTTGGATGATGAAATTCAAGTAATTGTGGAGAATTTAGCAGGAAGAGCGATCGATTCTTTATACAATCATCCAGAGATTCAAGATCTAGAGAAAAAAGCAGCCTTAACTCTGTTGCAGAAAATGTTTAGTGCGGCTTGGGGTGCTGAGCCCGAGCTAGTGCACTGGGTTGTGGCCAAGCATGTTAGCCTCAGTATTAAGTATGGGCATGATCATCGAACATCTGCAATAGGTTATGCTACTTTTGCAGTGGTACACAGCCATGTACTCCATGAATATCACAGAGGATATGAGTTTGCTCTTCTCGGTCACAGACTTAGCAAGAAATTTAACGATCTATCTTCTAAATGTGCTACATCCTCAAATTTAGCGACAATGGCATTACCTTGGGTGAAGCACATCAAATATTCCGAAAATATTTATCGAGAAGGAATAGATGCAGGTATCCAATCGGGGAATTTGCAATTTGGAGGATATTGTTTGGGCTATAACTTAATGAACCTATTCTACCAAGGAAGAAATCTGGAACTAATTCTTACCGAAAGTAAGCGTTGCTTACAGTTTTTTGTCAATACCAAGAATTATTTTTTTGTGTACAATACGGTCGGCCTTAATACTATCCTTTCTAATTTGTTGGGACTGACAGGAGATAGTTTCGAGTTTGATTATCAATCTTTTGATGAGGAAAAATATATAGAAACCTGTACCTCTGAACATGCTTTGGGACCACTTTGTTATTACTATTTAATCAAGGCCGCAACTTTATATATTTGCCGGGAAAAAATTGATTTGCAATATTTTCGAGATGTGCAGGAAATGATTGGGTATGTGCCCGGCTCCATTTGCGTAGCGATGAACAATTTTTATTATTCCCTTGCTTTGACTCGATCGTATTTTGAGGCTTCACAAGAGGAGCAGAAACTGTATTGGGCACAACTCCAAGAGAATCAGAAATGGATGAAACTATGGTTAGATAACAGTCCTGATAATTTTCTCCATCAATATCTTCTCATAGAAGCTGAGATCGCTAGAATATCAGGTCGATTTTTAGAAGCGATCGACCTCTACGATCACTCGATCGCTTCGGCTCGGGAACAGGAATTCATCCAAAATGAAGCGATCGCCAATGAGCTAGCGGCTAACTTTTGGCAACAAAGAAAGAAAGAAAAATTTGCCGAGCTTTACTTGAGACGAGCTTATCAAAGTTATCAAATATGGGGAGCTAAGCACAAAGTTGAATTGCTTGAAAGAGACTATCCCTATCTATTAGTTTCCCGAAACGTGGTTGCTACCTCCACGACGATAAACTCCGTAACGACAACATCAGAAAGCAGAGGAGCTGTGTTGGATCTAGAAACTGTGGTAAAAGCATCCCAGACAATTTCTGGCAAAATTGTGTTGAAAAACCTGTTGTCGGAATTGATGAAAATCACAATCGAAAACGCGGGCGCACAAAAAGGCTTCCTTCTCCTACCCACCCAAGATGAAGCCGAAATGCTTGTAATTGAAGCGGAAGCAACTGTAGAACCAGATACTCTGCAAGTTCTTCAATCCAAAACAATTGACACCCTCAACCCAACTACCCAAATTCCCCTGCTCTCTACTGCCATCGTCAACTATGTCACCCGCACACACGAAAACGTCATTCTCAACGATGCCGTCAACGAAGGTCAATTTACTCGCGATCTATACATCAGAACAGCTCAACCCAAATCAATTCTGTGTATTCCTTTGCTCAACCAAGGACAACTCAGAGGAGTTTTATATCTAGAAAACAATCTTACCACTGGCGTATTTACCGCCGATCGTATTGAACTTCTCAACATCCTTTCTTGTCAGGCCGCGATTTCACTTCAAAATGCCCAACTCTATGTAGCATTGTGTGAAAACGAGAGAAGGCTGACTCAATTTTTAGAAGCCATGCCAGTGGGAGTATTCGTGATTAATGCTAAAGGCAACCCCTTCTATGCTAATCAAACCGCCCAACAGATACTTGGTAAAGACATCGTAACCGAAGTCACGACTGCTCAATTTACCGAGACTTATCAAGCTTATCTGGCGGGGACAAAGCAATTCTACCCCATCGACCAACAGCCCATCGCACGAGCCTTGAACGGCGAAAGTACAACCATCGACGATCTTGAGATTCACCAAGGTGACAAGATTATTCCTTTAGAGGTGTCAGCCACCCCAGTCTATGATGAGAAAAGTCAAATTGTCTATGCTATAGCCGCTTTTGCTGACATCACAGAACGCAAACACTCAGAAGCCGAGCGGATTCAGTTTACCGATGAGCTTAAACTTAAGAATATCGCCCTACAGCAAGCCAAAGACCAATTAGCTGAGTATAGCCACACCCTAGAACAAAAAGTCTCAGAACGTACCCAAGAATTGTCTCAAACCCTGGATATCCTCAAAGCCACCCAAGCAGAACTGCTCTTTGAAAACGAGCTACTCAGAAGTACCGAACAACCCTCCACCTTTGACTATCAAGTGGGAGGGAGCTTGCCCATGGATGCTCCCACCTACGTCGTGCGCTCCGCAGACCTTTACCTCTACAAAGCCTTGAAAAGTGGGGAGTTTTGCTACGTCCTCAATCCCCGGCAGATGGGCAAGTCAAGCCTGATGGTACGCATGATACATCACCTCCAACATGAGGGAGTTAGCTGTGCGCCGATTGACATGACTCGCATTGGTAGCGAAAACGTCACTCCTGAGCAATGGTACCAAGGTGTGATAGCAGAGCTATGGCGAAGTTTTGATTTGCTAAAAAAGATCAACCTAAAAACTTGGTTGCAAGAACGAGAAGATATTTCTCCAGTTCAGCGGTTGAGTCAATTTATTGAAGAAATTCTACTGGTTAAAGCAGGTCAACGAGAGGAGGATTTTCCCCCCAAATTGGTGATTTTTATCGATGAAATTGATAGCGTCTTGAATTTAAATTTCCCCATTAATGACTTTTTTGCCCTAATTCGCTCCTGCTATAACCAGCGCATTATAAATCCAGAGTATCAGCGTTTAACCTTTGCTTTTTTTGGTGTCGCTACCCCTTCGGACTTAATTACCGATCACCAAACCACCCCCTTTAACATCGGTCAGTCCATTCAACTAGAGGGATTTAAAGAGCACGAAGCCCAACCTTTACTGCAAGGATTGGCAGAGAAAGTACGCAACCCGCAGACGGTGCTGAAAGAAGTCTTAACTTGGACGAGTGGCCAGCCTTTTCTCACCCAAAAGCTTTGTAAACTCATCCGCACTGCTTCTTATCCTATTCCCAACGGCAGTGAAGCCCCTTGGATTGAGAATTTAGTGCGGACTCAGATGACAGAAAATTGGGCATCCCAAGATGAGCCAGAACATTTGCGAACCATCCGCGATCGTCTTCTCAAGAGCAAACAATCTGTTCGGCTACTAGAACTCTACCGACAAGTCTTGCATCGGGGGGAAGTTGTCGCCACCGACAGTCCAGAGGAAAGGGAATTGCTCTTGTCGGGGCTAGTGGTCAAGCAACAGGGAACTCTCAGAGTCCACAACCGCATTTATGAATCTATCTTTAACCGCTCTTGGATTGAGAAGCACATCTAGCGATTTGAGATTGGCGTTTTTTTTCCAGTTCAGATTCAAT
>JBFRWL010000240.1:0-16166 GCA_051439565.1 Prochloraceae cyanobacterium | reverse complement strand
TTTCTGCACAGAACTCTATATATCTAGTTTGCAAGGTGCATCTTACCTACTGCTTGGTTTTCGCTTTTCAGTACTTAGCTATTATCTCATGCTGAAAGCCCTAATTATGTAAAGCTTTTCTCCAGATCTTTTGTCTAAATTATCAACAGGAAACCAGTAAAATCTTGCCCTGCTTTCCTCTCACCGCGCCTTGGCGGTAGTCTCCAGCAGGAAGAAAGATGAAAAACCTTGACCTTTGACCTCTGACCTCACTGCACTAGAGTAGGTTATCTTTAGGGTTGGCCTGTAATTATTAACTAGCTCAGACTAGATACTGTAACTGCAACACCTATTAAACCGCCAATCAGCAGTATGGCTAATACACCAAGAATAATAAAGTTGCGTTGTTGTTTTTTTGTCGGCGCTTCAGCTACGTACATCTTTGGCTCTTGAGCAAAATTATTTAACCTTCCACCGTCTTCTACCGTATAGGGCATATTTTTAAACCTCGTTATTTTTTTCAGTAAATCTTGATAAATTTTATCTATGGTTTTCACAATCATACAATAAAAGTTTACAAAAGCAAGGAATTCGATCAATGCTGCTTGAAGAGAAAATAAGCTTGAGAAGGCAGGGTGCAGAGTAAGTGTGGGGGGTGTGGGGCGTAGGGGGAGTGTGGGGAAGTAATTTTGTCTCCCTTGTCCAAATCCTCTGCCTTCTGCCTTTGTTAATAAATAACTAATAATCGAGCGCCGATTTACGGTAAACTTTTCCATGCCTGAGCAACTATTTCGCTCAGCCAGCGTCGTTGTACCCGATCGAGGATAGAATCTTCCTTAAGAACCTCAGCGGTTAATTCATCGAGAGATTGACCCTGAGAACGAGCAATCTTAACCACGCCAGCGATCGCTGTGGCGATTAGTTCTTCGTCAACAGTTTTTTTACCTAGAGCGGTGATTTCTTCAGTACTACTGGGAATAGGATAATTCATGGCCGATCGGCGCTCGCATCTAAGTTAGTTAACAAACACAATCGTAATGTAAAGTTTACTAAACTATTCTAAGTTTTCGGTATCCGCAAGTGTAGCGCATTTTGACCACTATTGACTCGTACAGAAAAAAAATTGACATGAAAGAAATTCTCTATATAGAAGTACCAACACCAGATACGGCTACTGTACGCCTGTGGTTGCAGCAAGAATGGCAGCCTCTTGTCGGAGCAAAAATTGTTACCCCTGACGGCATCCGCCTGCAATTTTCTCAGAAAAATGCTCAAGACTTGCCATCAATTGTAGACAACGAACTCTCAATCTTTACTTGGTCGCTACAGCGTACTACCTATTTAAAAGTATTTCGCTGGGGACAACAGGCGATCGCTGCTGAAGGCAGAATCCGACAGCAGTTAAAGAAGGATATTCAGCATCGCTTTCCCCAACAGTATCCCGAACCTCCAGAGATCGACTCATCCAAGTCAATCTTTGAAGCATTGGCTCCCCACTATCCTCAGACTGCCCACTTTTTTGAGAAAATGCCTCACGGAGAATACGATCTCAAGCGCCTCTACTGGTGGGAAAAGCGCTGGCGCGAGAGCGTGCGCCATCCTCAGAAACCCAAGCAGGTCGTTTTTCAACAACCAGAAAACAACCCCTCGCACCCCACTTATGACCTGATCTATATCGGCGGCGCTTTGGGGGTAATTCATGCAGCAGTAATGGCACAGCGAGGCTATCGGATTTTGCTGGTTGAGCGGCTTAAATTTGGCAGAATGAATCGAGAATGGAATATTTCTCGTTCTGAGTTTCAAAGTTTAATCAATTTGGGTTTATTTACTCAGGAAGAATTTGAAACTGTCATTGCGAGGGAATACGTCGATGGATTTAGTAAATTTTTTGATGGCAACAACCCAGCCAATCTAAAAGCTGCAGTGTTACACACCCCCAAGGTACTTAACGTAGCTATAGAGACAGAAAAACTCCTTAGTTTGTGTGCAGACAAGCTGCGCAATGCAGGGGGTGAAATCTGGGACGAAACCGAGTTTATTCAGGCAGATGTATCCTCCGAACAAGTTAGCATCCAATTAGTACACCTACCAACTGGGGAATCAAAACAAGCTAGCGGACGCTTGCTGGTGGATGCGATGGGAACCGCCTCACCGATCGCTTGGCAGCTCAATGGAGAGCGTACTTTTGATAGTGTTTGTCCGACGGTGGGAGCTGTAATTGAAAGTGGATTTGAAGCGGGAGTTTGGGATTCTGATTACGGCGACGTGCTTAACTCTCACGGCGATATTTCGAGAGGAAGACAACTGATTTGGGAGTTATTTCCCGGTGCAGGGGACGAACTGACTATTTATCTGTTTCACTATCACGAAGTTCATCGCGACAATCCTGGCTCTTTATTAGAAATGTATGAAGATTTCTTTACAATTCTGCCAGAGTATCGTCGCTGCGATCTGGAAAAACTGGTCTGGAAAAAGGCAACTTTTGGCTACATTCCAGGACACTTTAGCGTAGGAAGTCGCGATCGCGCCATTGCTTTTGACCGACTGATAGCTATTGGCGATGCAGCTTCTCTTCAATCTCCCTTAATTTTTACTGGTTTTGGCTCTCTGGTGCGCAATCTCGATCGCTTAACCAGTTTGTTAGATACTGCCTTAAAACACGATTTACTCGCAGCCAAAGACTTAGAGTTAATTCGCGCCTATCAAAGTAACATAGCCGTCACCTGGCTCTTTTCTAAGGGGATGATGGTACCTACTCATCAAAGCTTACCACCCCAGAGAATTAACGCTATGCTCAATACTTTTTTTGGTCTTCTAGCTGAGGAACCCCAAGACGTAGCCGAGACTTTTATTAAGGATCGAACCGATTGGTTAACTTTTATCAGACTAGCTCTCAAGGCGGCACGTCAAAATCCCAGCTTACTTGCCTGGATTTGGGAAATGGCAGGAAGTAAAGATATGTTACGTTGGCTAGGGGCATTTTGGGCTTTTACCCTTGATGCTGGCAAAAATTGGTTATTGGGAGGCTGGTTTCCACACTGGTTAAAATTAAGTAAGCCTTGGCTAAAAAAGCGCTATCCTGCCTTGTGGTTGAGATTACTTAGTTTAAGTTATAGTTTTAGTCTAGCGAGTAAATTTGGCAGCCGAGGGTCGATCATTGATTAGATCTCCAGAATTGGTAGAAGTCAAAAACTTCTTTGGAAATAGTCGTCATGCTTTCTGGGTCAACAAGAGCAATGTCTTTAGAATTTCCTAGTGGTGCTGTCCCTTTAGATTCCCTTTTTTATATTGAACGTCCACCTATTGAAGAACTTGTTTACCGTGAAATTCTCAAACCAGGAAGCGTCATCCGCATTCAAGCTCCCAAGAGGATGGGAAAAAGCTCTTTACTGGTTAGAATTATCGGTCAAGCAAAAGCACAAGGCTATCAAACGGTAACTATAGACTTTCAACAAGCAGATCGAACAATTTATGCTAATTTAAATCAATTTTTACGCTGGTTTTGCGTTAATATTGCTCGCCAGTTGCAGTTAAAGCCCCTGCTGCAGGAATATTGGGATGAGAGTATGGGGATTAAGGTAAGCTGCACTATCTATTTTCAGTATTATCTGTTACAAGCTATCCAAACTCCGCTCGTCTTAGCATTAAATGAAGTCAATCGAGTTTTTGATCATCCTTCCATAGCAAGAGACTTTTTACCCTTACTGCGATTTTGGCACGAACAGTCAAAACAGATTGAAATATTTCAAAAATTGCGCTTAGTAGTAGTTCATTCCACAGAAATTTATGTTCCTCTCAATATCAATCAATCTCCGTTTAATGTAGGCTTGCCTATTAAGCTATCAGAATTTAACTTAAAACAAGTTCAAGATTTAGCCCTGCGACACGGACTAGACTGGAGAGAAGACGATCGAGCGCAGCAATTGATGGCAATGTTAGGGGGACATCCCTACTTAGTACGCATTGCCCTTTATCATCTAGCTCAGCAGCAGATCAAATTAGACCAGTTGTTAGCAGAAGCTCCTACCCAGAGCGGAATTTATAGCGAGCTGTTGTTGACTCAATGGGAAATACTGCGCAAGCGACCTGCACTAGGAAAAGCACTCAAACAAGTAGTAACAGCAACCTACAGCGTAAAATTAGAACCTCTAGTTGCCTACAAGCTAAATAGTATGGGACTGGTCAAGCTCGATGGCGATCGCTGCATCCCTTCTTGTCAATTGTATCGTCTCTATTTTGCCCAGCAACAGTTAGAAAGGAAAGATGAAAGCTCCGATCGTCTGGAGGCGCTGGAAAAAGAAAACCAGCATTTAAAAAGTTTAATTCATCTAGACAGCCTGACTCAAATTGCCAATCGACGCTGCTTTGACGAGCATCTAGCCACAGAATGGAATCGGATGGCTCGTCAGCAAACTCCCCTATCCCTAATCCTCTTAGATATTGACTATTTTAAGCTTTACAACGATACTTACGGGCATCCAACAGGAGATAAATGCTTGCAGCAAGTTGCCAGTGCTATGCGCGAGTGTCTCAAACGTTCCTCCGATCTAGCAGCACGTTATGGAGGAGAAGAATTTGCCGCGATTTTACCCGCAACCGATCTGATGGGGGCTGTTTGTATTGCTCGACAAATTCGAGAGAGTATCAAGGCTTTGGCAATTGAGCATATTAACTCTAAGGTAGGTTTGGGTATTGTTACTGCCAGTATCGGTGTTGCTAGTATTATTCCTCATCCTGAAAGCGAGCCAACCATACTCCTAGATATAGCGGATAATGCACTGTATCTAGGGAAAAAACAGGGGCGCGATCGCGTGAGTGTGGCAAGTGCGAATAGTAATGCACTTTGAAGTATCCTGAAATATATAATTGTATTATTATTCAATTAATATGTATCAAGTTGGTGGTAGCCTCAAAAATGATGCCCCCAGCTATGTCGAAAGACGAGCTGACACAGAACTGTATGAGGCATTAAAACAAGGAGAGTTTTGTTATGTCCTCAATTCCCGACAAATGGGCAAATCTTCCCTGTTAGTCAGAACTAGACATCGACTGCAACAGCAAGGATTTAAATGTAGTACTGTCGATATGACCAGTATTGGTAGCGAAAACATTACTCCAGAGCAATGGTATAAGGGAATTGTTGCCGAGTTATGGCGGAGTTTTAAACTCAAAAAAAAAGTTAATCTCAAGCAATGGTGGCAAGAACAGCAAGATATTTCCTTACTGCAAAGATTGAGTTGCTTTATCTCTGATGTTCTGCTCCAAAATTTTCCCCAGAAGCAAATAGTTATTTTTCTGGATGAAATTGATAGTATTCTCAGTCTAAATTTCTCTGTTGATGATTTTTTTGCACTAATTCGTTCCTGTTATAATCAACGCGCAATTAATCCAGAATACAACCGCATCACCTTTGCTATTTTTGGTGTAGCTACCCCATCAGATTTAATTGCCGACAAAACTAGAACTCCGTTTAATATTGGCAGAGCAATAGAACTACATGGCTTTACTTTAGAACAAGTAAACTCATTAGCCGAGGGGTTAGAAGTTAACGAAGGAAAAGCTCGCAAAATTCTCCAAGAGATATTAGCTTGGACCAATGGCCAGCCATTTCTCACCCAAAAGTTGTGCACATTAGTAGTTAACTACAGTCAAGATACAGTGAGTGGGAAGCTAACCATTCCTCCAGGCAACGAAGAATTTTGGGTAGAGAGTATAGTCATAAGCAAGATCCTGAAAAACTGGTAATTTCAGGACGAACCAGAACATTTAAGAACCATTCGAGACAGGATTAAATCCAATGAGCAAAGAGCAGGCAGATTATTAGGAACATACCAGCAAATTTTACAAGGGGTAGAAGTAAAAACCGACGACAGTAAGGAGCAAATTGAACTAATTCTCTCCGGTTTGACATGCAAAAAAAACGGTTTGCTCAAGGTCAAAAACAGAATTTATCAAGAAGTATTTAACCTCGAATGGATAGAAAAACAATTAAATTCCCTGCGTCCTTACTCTCAGGTATTGGATGCTTGGGTAAACTCAAAGCAAACTGACGAATCGCGACTATTAAGGGGACAAGCATTAGAAGATGCTCAAATTTGGGCTCAGGGCAAAAGTTTAACCGACCTAGATTATCAGTTTTTAGCTGCATCTGTTGAATTCGAGAGAAAAGAAGTACAAAAAGCACTGGAAGTCCAAAGGGCTGAGGCAATAGAAGCGCAACTAGCACAAGAGCAAAAAACTGCGCGACTACAACGGTTATTTCTGGGGGCACTGAGCGTAGCACTAGCAGTTGCTTCTGGGTTAGGGACAATAGCTTTCTGGCAATATCGCAGAGCTGCACTTAGTCAGCGGGAAATACTACGCAGCGAACGCTTGGCAAGAATTAGTGAAATTAAGGCGCTGGTTTCCTCTTCTTCTGGAAGTTTCGACTCGAATCGAAGGTTAGATGCATTGATACAAGCGATTAAGGCCAGGAAAAAACTGCAAAACTTAGCTCGAGCAGATTCACAGCTCGAAACTCAGGTTAGATCGGTACTGCAACAGGCAGTCTATGGAGTGAATGAGTACAATCGGCTAGCAGGTCACAGTGCGGGAGTTTGGGCCGTTGATTTCAGTCCCGATGGCGAGACGATCGCCTCTGCTGCTGCGGACAAGACAATCAAACTCTGGGGACGCGACGGTAGCTTGCTCAAAACCCTAACTGGTCATAGTGCGGGAGTTTTGGGGGTTGCCTTTAGTCCCGAGGGCTCTCTAATTGCGTCAGCTTCTCCAGATGAAACTGTCAAACTCTGGAGGCGCGACGGCAAGTTAATCAGAACCCTTAGCGGGCATAAGGCTGCAGTTAAAGCAATTGCCTTTAGCCGTGACGGTTCCCTAATTGCCTCAGCTTCTGAGGACAAAACAGTCAAACTTTGGCACATTGACGGCAAGTTGCTCAAAACTATTACTGGGCATAGTGCTGCAGTTAGAGGAGTTGCCTTTAGTCCTGACGGAGAGACAATTGCTTCGGCTTCTGTAGATAAAACTATCAAACTCTGGGGGCGCGACGGTAGCTTGCTTAAAACTCTTACTGGACATAAAGCTACAGTTAGAGGAGTTGCCTTTAGCCCCGACGGAGAGACAATTGCTTCAGTTGCTTCCGACAAAACAGTTAAACTCTGGGAGAGTGAGGGCAAGTTGCTCAAAACTTTGACAGGACACAAAGCTACAGTTAGAGGGGTTGCCTTTAGTCCAGATGGTTCTCTAATTGCCTCAGTTTCTGAGGACAAAACTGTCAAACTCTGGCACCAAGATGGTAGGTTGCTCAAAACTTTTGCTGGGCACAACGCTTCAATTTTGGGGGTTAGCTTTAGTCCTGACGGCAAGACGATCGCCTCTGCTTCTGAAGACGGCACTGTCAAACTCTGGAAATGCCAAAATATTTTACTGAGAACTCTAACTGGTCATAATGCTTTGGCAAGGAAAGTTGCTTTTAGCCCCGATGGAAAAACGATCGCCTCTGCTTCTGGGGACAGTACTGTCAAACTCTGGCAACCAGATGGGAAGTTAGTTAAAACTCTAACTGGTCATAGTGCTGCAGTTTTTGAAGTTGATTTTAGCTCCGACGGGAATTTACTCGCTTCAGCTTCTGCAGACACCACCGTCAAACTCTGGCATTTAGACGGGGGATTGGTGAGAACCATAACTGGTCAAGGTACTGCAGTTTGGGGAGTTGCCTTTAGCCCTGACGGCAATCTTCTTGCTTTGGCCTTGGGGAACAACACCGTTAAACTCCGGCACCTAGATGAGACGTTCCTCAGAACCCTGACTGGCCATACTGCGGCGGTGAGAAAGGTTGCTTTTAGCCCCGATGGCGAGACGATCGCCTCTGCTTCTATTGACAACACGGTCAAACTCTGGCAGCGCGACGGGACTTTGTTAACAACTTTTAGCGGACACAGTGCTCCGGTGAGGGGGGTTGATTTTAGCCCCGACGGTCAGGCGATCGCCTCTGCTGCTGCGGACAACACGGTTAAACTCTGGCAGCGCAGCGGCAAGTTGCTGAGAACTTTTAACGGTCATCGCGCTGCAGTTTGGGAGGTAGTTTTTAGCCCTGACGGTAAGATGCTTGCCTCAGCTTCTATGGACAAAACTGTCAAACTCTGGCAGCGGGACGGGAAGTTACTGAGAACTTTGACTGGGCATAGTTCAGCGGTTAGGGGAGTTGCTTTTAGCCCTGACGGGAAGATACTTGCTTCAGCTAGCGACGATCAGAAAGTGATTCTCTGGGATTTAGAGGAGATTCTCACTCTCGATGAAATGACTTACGCTTGCAATTGGGTGAGAGACTATCTGCGGACGAATGTAGATTTAGAAGAGAGCGATCGGCATTTATGCGACGCAATTGTAACTGAACGATAACGATATGACTACAGGTATTTGGGTATTAGGCGACCAGTTATGGACTGAACAAGCAGCACTATCTAGCTGTAGGACTGAGTGCCAAAACACTCCTGTCATCTTCATTGAATCCCGCAATTATGCCCGACAACGAACCTATCATCGCCAAAAACTGGTGTTAGTTTGGTCGGCAATGCGTCACTTTGCTGAAGAATTACGTTTAGCAGGATGGCAAGTAACTTATGAAATAGCCGATCGCTTTACAACGCCTCTCAAAGGTTGGATAGAGAAAAACCGGATTACCCAACTGCGGGTAATGACTCCCAACGATCGCCCCTTTACCCAATTAATTAAAAATCTTCCCCTCAATTGCTCGGTAAATTTTCTTCCCAACAATCATTTTTTGTGGAGTGCAGCAGAATTTAAAGAGTGGGCCAATTCTCGCAAGCGTCTCTTGATGGAAGATTTTTACCGGGAAGGACGCAAGCGATTTAATATTTTGATGGCAGGAAAAAAGCCTGTTGGTGGTAAATGGAACTTCGACAAACAAAATCGCAAACCACCCAAACATAGTCTTGACACGCCAGAGGTTTTGTGGTGCAAGCCAGATGAAATTACCCAGGCGGTAATTGATGAAGTTAAGTCCTTAGATTTGCCTGGTTACGGAGAAATAGAACCCTTTCGTTGGGGCGTAACTCGTTGCTCGGCACTTGAAATTTTAAACTATTTTATCGACAAATGCTTGCCTACTTTTGGGCCTTATCAAGATGCAATGGTAACAGGGGAGGATACTATGTGGCACTCCCTGATTTCACCTTACCTAAATTTGGGTTTACTCCAGCCCAGGGAAGTAATTGAAGCCGTAGAAAAAGCTTATCAGGAAAATGACCTGGAATTAAACAGCGTTGAAGGATTTATTCGTCAGGTGGTGGGTTGGCGGGAATATATGCACGGAATCTATCATTACACGGACTCAGATTATTCAAGAGAAAACTGGTTTAACCACACTCAACCCCTACCTGAATTTTACTGGGACGCTGCAAAAACGGAGCTGAATTGTTTGCATCAAATTCTCACTCAGGTGCAACGCACTGGTTACGCCCATCATATCCAACGTTTGATGGTCTTAAGTAATTTTGCCCTTATTGTTGGCGTTTCCCCCCAGGAATTAGAAAATTGGTTTCATGCAGCTTTTATTGATGCCTATGACTGGGTAATGCAAACTAATGTAATTGGGATGGGGCAATTTGCAGATGGAGGCTTATTGGCATCAAAACCCTACGCTTCGTCGGCTAATTATATTAATAAAATGAGCGATTACTGCGGTGCTTGTCAATATAAACATAACAAGCGTACTGGGGAAAATGCTTGTCCTTTTAACTATTTCTATTGGGATTTTTTAGCCCGTCATCGAGATAAACTTAAGTCTCTAGGAAGAATGAATTTAGTATTATCTAATTTAGATAAAATATCTGCGGACGAATTAGAAAAGATGCGTAGCTTAGCTCATAGTTATAGAGAAAAGATTAAAAGCAGTCAAAATTAAGAATAATTATCTTTAAGCTGAAATTAGTCATATATTTCAAGGTTAGCCGCTCTAATTTAGTAGAAAATGTACGTAAACGCACATATTTTGGCAAAAAACCGTCCAAGTTTTAGCCAAGCCAGGGAAAAAGGGGTGAGTAATTTAGCAGACATCGTGATTAAGCAAGAATTTCCTGAATCATTTGTCGGGCATACCTTACGCCTAGAGGATTAGTATTCAAATAATAGGGGATGAAGATAACAGCTTGGGATAGAGCTTGACCGCGACCTCTTGCCCAAGTATCATCATCAACATTTAAAGTCTCACGGAATACCTTTCGACTCTCACCAGAGAAGAGACTCCATGCAATCATTAAGTCACAAGCAGGATCTCCCACACCCAATCCTCCAAAGTCGATAACCGCACTCAAGCGACCTCCCTCGAATAGTACATTCCCAATTAATAAGTCTCCGTGAAACCAAACCGGTTTATTATGCCATTCAAGTGCTTGAAGTGCTTCGTCCCAGACAGCAAATGCTGCATTTGTATCGATCGCACCCTTCAAGGTAGCAATAGACTCACGAGTCAGTTTATCTCTTGTTTTTAGAGGTACACCACGTAAGTTATGTTCTTGGGCAAGTGGCCCGCCAGTTGTATTAATCTGTTGCAAAGCCGTTATGAATTGCGCTAATTCAGTCGCCGTTTGGCATGGGTCTACAAGCTGGTCAATTGAGGCATTTTTACCTTTAAGCCATCTATAGACAGACCAATGATAAGGATATTTTTCATCGGGTTTACCCTTAGCAAGTGGTAAAGGGATGGCAAGCGGCAAATGCTGAGCAAGGCGAGGCATCCACTCGTGTTCTTTCTCAACCTGAGCTTGCGCCCAATCAATTCGAGGAAGTCGTACTGACATATCATGACCTAATCTAAATATAGCGTTATCTGTTCCAGCAGAGGCAACAGGTTTAATAGCTAGATTTGCCCACTCAGGAAACTGTGAACTAAGTAGGCGGCGCACGAGAGATACGTCGGTACTTACCTCGTTAGCGTGCATTTTTTTAGAGGACATGAATGAGCGTACTTTAGACTCGAAAATAATTAAGAACTTAGCTCAAAATATCATTAATATAGTTCTATGTTTAAGATTATAAGCAGAAATCTGATTAGCTTAAGAAACAGATGCAATCAACTTCTCTACTCTTTCTTTAACTTCATCTCTTACTCGGCGAAAAGTTGCGATCGGTTGTCCGTCAGGATCGTCTAGTTGCCAGTCTTGAAATACCTCTCTAACTACCCATTCTTCTGGTAAATTTACTCCACAACCACACAGAGAAATTACTATGTCATAATCTTCTGCTTTAAAGTTACTCAAAGGCTTAGAAGTTTGCTCGCTAATATCAAGATCGATTTCTGACATTACCTCAATAGCTGTAGGATTAACCTGACTAGCTTCTAATCCCGAACTGGTAACGCTAATTTTACCTTCTCCCAAAGTACGGGCAAATCCTTCTGCCATCTGGGAACGACAAGAATTTTTCTTACAAACAAACATTACTCGTTTCATAATTTTTACCCTTCAGTAGCGATCGCCTCTAACCTCATCCCATCATCCCATACTTGGCAAGCGATCGCCCGATCGCTTGTATCCATCTATACTTATTTAGCTAGGATCTAAACAATTGGTTTAATAACTATGCGATGAAGACTTTAATTTCTGATTTAGAGGCGATCGAACTCAACACTACAGATCCAGAAGAAAGATTTATTACCACAGGAGTAAGCTGGGAAGAATATTCTAAGCTACTCGCTTGTCTGGGAGACAGTTCTAGATATCGGATAACATACCTAGATAGAACTCTAGTCATTATGTCCCCAAGCCGATCTCACGAGGCAATAAAAAAAAACATAGCTATTTTGTTAGAAGCCTATCTAGAAGAGGCTGAAATTGACTACCAACCCTTGGGTTCGACTACTTTTCGCCAAAAGGAGGGTCAAGCTGGTAAAGAACCAGATGAATGTTACTGTCTTGGAGTTGAAAAAGAATTTCCCGATCTAGCTATTGAAGTAGCCATAACTACTGGAGGAATAGATACCCTGGAAGTCTACCAGCGTCTGGGTATAGGGGAAGTTTGGATCTGGAAGGATAACCGAATCAATATCTATTCTCTACGAAGTGGCAATTACCTACAACAAGATAAAAGCACTTTGCTTCCAGATCTAGATATTAGCTTACTAGAAAGATTGGTAACGGCGAGATCTCCCCGAAAAGCAGTGGGAGAGTTACGGGAAAATATTCGTAGCAAGAATAATTGAGTAGGCTTTGAAGCGGGATTGAGGACGAAATAAATGGTAGCAAAAACAAAGATTTCAATATCCGATCGAGAGGCGATCGAACTCAATACTACAGATCCAGAAGAAAGATTTATTACGACAGGAGTAAGCTGAGAAGAATATTCTAAGCTACTCGATCACCTGGGAGACAGTTCTAGATATCGAGTATCATATTTAGACGGAACTTTGAAGATTACGTAGGACAAGACAACAGCTCATTGCTTCCCGATCTAGATATTGAGTTACTAGAGAAGTTAGCGATCGCTGAGTCTCCTCGAAAAGCAGTGCAAGAATTGCGCCAAACTATTCGTCGTAAGCATAACTAAGTATTCGGACAAAAGTAAAGTTAACTGTAAATTTGAATCTAAGCTCGAATCGAAGGTAGGATATGTATGCTTTTATCAGGGATTTATATTATAGATATCTATGCCCAAAGCTGAGGTAATTGGACTGGGACGATCAGGAATAGCTGCTGCGCGACTGCTAAACAGAAATAGTTGGCAAGTAACTTTGAATGATTCCGCTAGCGAAGCAATGCTATCTTCGCGTCCTAACGCCGAAACTCTGCAAAAATCTAAGCAAGAGTTAGAAAACGAAGGCGTTACCATTCAACTCAATCACAATTTCAACCTCGATCCGTCAAACTTACCCAATCTAATTGTTATCAGTCCTGGCGTTCCTTGGGATCTTCCCGTACTGATAGAAGCGAGAAATCTAGGAATTGAAATTATTGGCGAAATTGAATTGGCTTGGCGCTATCTTAAAACAGTTCCCTGGTTAGCTATTACAGGAACTAACGGTAAAACCACTACTACCGCCTTAATTGCGGCAATTTTCCAAGCTGCTGGCTTAAATGCTCCTGCCTGTGGTAATATAGGCTATGCGGCTTGCGAGTTAGCCTTACAGGGAAATGAAAGAGCACCAGAGAATCAAATAAGCAAGAACAAAAGACTTGATTGGGTAATTGCAGAAATTAGCAGCTATCAGATCGAATCTTGTGTTGAACTTGCACCCAAAATTGGTATTTGGACTACTTTTACTCCCGATCACCTCAGCCGCCACAAAACTCTGGAAAATTACTATCAAATTAAGGCTTCTTTACTAAATCGCTCTCGCCAACAAATTTTTAATGGAGACGATCCCTACTTGCGACGTATGGGAATAAGTAAGTGGGGTAATGCTTATTGGACCAGTGTTCGGGGTCAAAGTCAACTAATTGGCGATCGAGCTAAAGGAGTATACATAGAAGATGGTTGGATTGTGGCTTTTGGCGAGCTAATTTCGCCCCTATCTTTGTTCAAAATGGTAGGAGTACACAATCAGCAAAACCTCTTGATGGCGGTAGCAGCAACTAAATTAGCGGGGATAGACAAAGGAGCGATCGCATCTGCTATTGCTACGTTTCCTGGGGTTCCCCATCGCCTCGAATATATCCGTACCTATGCCGGAATTGATTTTATCAACGATAGTAAAGCTACTAATTACGACGCAGCCGAAGTAGGTTTAGCCTCTGTGAATGCTCCTGTTATTTTAATTGCTGGTGGAGAAGCTAAACAAGGAGAAGACAAAGGTTGGATTAAAACGATCCAAGCTAAAGCTGTTGCTGTGTTATTAATTGGTGAAGCTGCACCTGCTTTTGCTCTGCGCTTGCAAGAATTTGATTATCACGCTTATGAGATTGTAGAGACGATGGAAAATGCAGTTGTTCGGGGAGCTGAACTTGCTCTAACCAAAAATGCTAAAGTAGTTTTACTATCTCCTGCTTGTGCTAGCTTTGACCAATACCAAAGTTTTGAGGAGCGGGGCGATCATTTCCGGCAATTGTGCTTAGAACTCTAATCGATCGCCATACCCCTGCAACATCTTCTAAGCTAAGAAGAGGGATAGAGTTTCTCAGTTGCGAGCATATCTCAATTATTTTCGGATTTCACTGAGGATCCTACCAGAAAAAATAACAATTGTTCGAACTTTCCGCCAGGCGAGTAGAGGGATGATAAATTATGCCAGTGTTTTCTAGTCAAGCTCCGCTTGAGCTAGTTGTCTCTAAAGAAACGTGGTCTTCTTTGAAAACAATTAATCAGGCGCTTGCTGTAGCTTCTAGTGGAGCTACTATCAGAGTCCAACCAGGACTATATAGGGAAAGTATTACTATCAACAAGCCTGTAAAAATTATTGGCGATCGCTCAGCGGAAGATGTCGTTATAGAAGGTGTGCGCTTCAATTGCCTTCAGATGCAAACTACTCAAGCTATAGTGAAAAATGTGAAGCTAGTTGCCAATAGCACTACTTGCCAACCAAATTTTCGAGCTGTAGTAGATGTCCCCTGCGGAAATTTAGTTTTAGAAGATTGTGTTATTACTACCTCTGTGGGAATTAACATACAAGTCAATGGTAGTGCAGTAGCAATTATCAAAAACTCCAGGATTTATGGCGGACCAGATGCAGGGATAAAATTCACCCAAGGTGGTAACGGCAGAATTGAAGACTGCGAAATTTACAATCATCACTTATCTAATGTAATAGTTAGTGGAAACAGCGAGGAGCTAAGTCTTAAAAGATGTAAAATTTATGATAGTAAAAAAAGTGGTATTTGGATAGCAGAAAATAGCCAAGTAGTAATTGAAGATTGCGAAATATACGGGAATGCCTATCCTGGAATTAGTATTACTTCTGGAGCAAATCCCCAAATTATAAACTGCAAAATCCATAATGGAACTCACGGTATATTAGTAACAAATGAAGGTCAAGGAATAATTGAAAAGTGTGATATATATGGAAATATTTATCTAGGTATAGCTATTAGTTCTAATAGTAATCCAACCATCAGAAAATGTAAAATATATAAGGGAACTAATGGTATCTCAGTAGTTGAAAATGGTCGAGGGATTATCGAAGATTGTGAAATATATGAGAATACATATCCAGGAATAGCTATTAATTCAGGTAGCAACCCAATGATTAATAGATGTAAAATATATAAGGGGAAAAGCTACGGGATATTGGTAACAAATAATAGCCAAGGGATAATAAGTGATTGTGAAATATATGGCAATAACAATCACGGTATAGCTATTACTTCAGGTAGCGATCCAACGATTAATAGCTGTAAAATTCACGACGAAGATTGGGGAATAGTTGTCTCAGAAAAAGGACAGGGATTAATAGAATTTTGTGATATTTATGCCAATAAAAATGCTGGTATGAGTATTACTTCTGACGGTAATCCGAGAGTTAGGAAATGCAAAATACATGATGGGAAAGGGAATGGAATATCTGTCAAAGAACGTGGTCAAGGAACAATTGAAGATTGCGAAATATATGGCAATGCTGCTCTAGGAGTGTTGATTGGTTCTGGAGGTAATCCAACTATCAGAAGGTGTCAGATTGTTGATAGTAGATCTTTAGATGTTCTTTTACAAGAACTAGACAGTTTAATTGGGTTGTCTTCAGTTAAGGAAGTAGTTCGAGAAATTGTCGATACAGAGATAGCTAATCAGCGTTTGCGAGCTGCAGGAATGAAGGTAGACCAGACAGAAACCCGTCACATGGCATTTATCGGCAATCCAGGTACGGGGAAAACTACAGTTGCTGCTTTGCTCGGAGAAATTTTTAAACAGTTAGGAATCTTAAAAAAAGAAAAATTTGTTGAGGTTAGACGAGATTTACTGGTAGGTCAGTATCAAGGACATACTGCCAAGCGAACTGCTACAACTGTTAACTCAGCGCTAGATGGAATTCTGTTTGTCGATGAAGCCTATGCTTTAGTACAAGGGGAACAGGATGAATATGGTAGAGAAGCAATTAATACTCTCATATCCTTAATGGAGAATTATCGCGAGCGTTTGATTGTAATTTTTGCTGGTTATGCTCCTCAAATGCGACAGTTAATTAGTTCCAATCAAGGGTTAGAATCTCGTATTGCCTATCAGATTGAATTCTCGGATTATAC
>JBFRWL010000239.1:0-3367 GCA_051439565.1 Prochloraceae cyanobacterium | reverse complement strand
TCTCTAGTGAACTACCCACACTGAAAGTGTGGGCTTCTAGCTTCCCTGAGATTTTTACTCTCAATTGGGGATTGCCTCAAAACAGACTTGCGTCCACTTTTTGGTCTTACATCCCCTCCACTAGCAGTAGTCCTAGTTCCTAAGACCGATAATTGTCTGATACCTTCTGCTCTAATATTTTTTGCCGCGTTTTCGTCTCGGTCGTGATGTTCGCCACAACTCGGACAAGTCCACTCTCTAATATCTAACGGCATTTCATTCATTTGATAAAGGCAATTAGAACAGGTTTTGGAGCTGGGGAAAAATCGATCAATTTCTAATAACAAACCACCTTTTTCTTTGAGTTTGTAATCTAAGAAATTAGTAAACATTCCCCAGCCGACATCAGAAATTGCTTGAGCAAGTTTTCGGTTAAGAACCATACCCTTGATGTTCAAATTGTCCATGATTACTACTTGATTGTCGTTGACTATTTTTCGGGACAATTTATGTAGAAAATCTTGACGGGCATTACTAATCCGTTCGTGTACTTTTGCTACTAATTTTCTCGCTCTATTTCTGGAATTACTTCCTTTTTTCTTACGAGCTAATTTGGCTTGCTTCCTAGCTAAATTCTGTTCGTGTTTTTTGAGATGTTTGGGATTAGGATATTTACTCGTTTTCTTATCATCATTGGTAATCGCAAAATATTTAATCCCTAAATCTATCCCAATAACTTTACCAGTAATAACTACTTCAGGATATTCTTGCTCCGTATCGAACAGTAAAGAAGCATAATACTTACCTGTTGGTGTTTTACTAATAGTTACAGTCTTCAATTTACCGTCAAATAAACGATGAATGCTGGCTTTTATCACTCCAGCTTGTGGAACTTTCAAACCTCCTTCAGCTATTTGACAGTTTTGCGGATATTGAGCCGATTGCTTACCATGATAAGATTTGAATCTCGGATATTTTGCCCGTTTTTCAAAAAAGTTTTTGAAAGCTTTAGTTAAGTTCAAAGTTGTTGATTGCAGCACTTGAGAATAACAATCTTTCAACCATTTGGTTGCTTCGGCTTTTTTGAGTTTTGGCAAAACACTATTTAATGCCGTTCTTCCTAATCCTTTCCCTGTATCCTTATATGTTTGATTGCATAGATTCAAAGCATAATTCCACCACCAACGCGCACACCCCATAACTTGACTGAGTTTTTGGGACTGCTCGGCGGTTGGATAGATTCTAACTTTGATAGCTCGATGCAAAAGTTTCACACCAATTATAATTTACGATAAAATTATACCACACAAAACAATATCCTCTAAAGATGCGCCAACGGCGCGTTTATTGTTGGTCGCAATTCATGAGGGTCTGACTTTTGAGGAAAGTTCAAAAGTTTAAACGCCCCGTCCCCACCACTGAAAGTGGGGGACTTCTTTCGAGATTGAGTTAAAAAAAATATAAAACAAATTTATGAAGCAACGCTTTTTGATTAGTCTAACTGCTATCTTACTAATAACAGCTTCCTCCGCAACAAAGGCGATCGCTTCCCAAGAAAGGAAATTCGGAGCATTTCAAGCTCCTTCTAATCAACTGACCTTCTGCCCTCTGCCTTGTGACCTCTGTCTTGTCGCCAAAGGACTTGACCAGCAAGAAAATCTTATTGCTACTGTTTATGCCTATAAATGGGAGGAGTCGATCGCGGCTACTCTCTATGTCCGTAACCTTCCGGTTCTCACTTTTCTCAGTGCTCCTCAAACTTCTACCAACCAGAAAAAGTTTAGAGAAATTAGAGAAAGCGATCGCTCTTCAGGAAACTACGAATCAATTCCTAGGCAAGATCTTCGTCAATCTCATCAAGATCCAATCGAACGGGCACAAATAGTAGCTTCTCGCCTCAATCAACTATACCGAGAAAACTTAGATGCCAGCAAAATTAAAGTTAGCTGGAATGCTCCCAGTCAATCTTACAACATCAACATCGATGACGAGAAATTAGTCACAGTCGATCGGACAACTATCCTCGCAGATACCACTAAAAACTTAGCTAAAGATGCTTTGCAAGCAACCAACCGACTGCGGCGCTTAATGGGTAATGCTCCACCACTAAAGGAAATTGCTGGTCAACCCAAACCAAAACCTGCTCCTCGTCAGGTGGCAACCATGGGAGCAGGAATAAATGATATCAGAAAAGTTAGGGGGATAGCATCTTGGTACGGTCCCGGTTTTCACGGTCGTCTTACTGCTAATGGTGAAAAATATAACCAAAATGCTTTCACTGCTGCTCATCCTAACTTAGCTTTTGGCACGAGGGTGCGAGTAACTAATTTGAACAACGGTCGTTCTACGATCGTCCGGATCAACGATCGCGGTCCCTATATAGCAGGAAGAATTATTGACCTTTCTGCTGCTGCTGCTAGAGCAATAGGAATGCTCAGTAGCGGAGTTGCACCAGTGCGTTTAGAAATTATCAGTAGAGCAAAAACTGATTGAAAAACCAGGGTTTTCTTGAACTAACAAGTGACTCGAATCTAGACTAATTACTCCAAATTTATTTTCGCTTAACCACTTACCATAATTGTGATGATTCCCAAACTCGATCGCTATTGGCTCAAAAATGCTCACGTACCAGCTTACTTGCTAGAAAATGGTAATTTTCCCCATCAAACGCGGGAAGGTTTGTGCTTAGTAGATCTAGAAATAGTTGCAGGAATTATTACTCAGATCGTCCCTGCTGCTGGTGAAGTTACCTACTCCCAAAGCATAGACTTAGGCAAAGGAATAGTATTTCCCTGTTTTGTGGATACGCACACCCATCTGGATAAAGGTCATATTTGGGAGCGATCGCCTAACCCAGATGGTCCCTTTAATAGCGCTCTTGCTACCATCAAAACTGATGCTCATCTGTGGGCATCAGAAGATCTCTATCGCCGTATGGAATTCGGCATCAAATGCAGTTACGCCCACGGTACCAAAGCTATTCGCACCCACATCGACTCCTTTGGCGAACAAGCAGAGATTAGTTTAAGCGTATTTCAAATCCTACAGCGAGAGTGGGCAGATAAAATTATGCTGCAAGCCGTTTCCCTAGTCACTCTCGATTACTTTCAAACTCCTGCAGGTGTTGCCCTAGCCGATCGAATTGCCGCAGTAGGCGGTATTCTGGGGGGCGTAGCCTATATGCATCCCGAATTAGATGCCCAATTAGATGCTGTCTTCTCCCTAGCCAAAGAACGGGGTTTAGACTTAGATTTTCATGCCGACGAAAATGGCGACCCCAATTCAATTTGCTTGCAAAAAATAGCTGTTACCGCCCTACGCCATCAATTTTCTGGACAAATTACCTGCGGTCACTGCTGTAGTTTAGCAGTACAATCACCAGAAGCTG